>NZ_CAMUDP010000012.1:0-59872 GCF_947087635.1 Anaerococcus tetradius | reverse complement strand
CACACTTAGGACTTTCACCTGTTAGAATATGCTCATGCCGAGCGCACCAAGAAAAAAAGCAGGTCTAATCACCTGCTTTGTTTGTTTCTATCATCTTGTCAGCTATTTCCATCATCATGGAATTAACTTTTTTTGACCAGTCTGGATCAGATGCATAAGAAGAACCAATTCCTTCAGCTGAAACTCCATTAAAATAAGTTCCGTTTTTATCCAGATATTCTTCCTTTAGATGCTTTGCAACTGTGTCTATTGAATCCTTTGGTCTTTTAAATTTTGTTGCCATATTATATGGGTCGTGGTCAATGGCATTGAAGCCAAACAAATTATTTTTTTCTCTAAATAATTCGCTTGTACCATTACCAGTTTCATGCTTAGCCATAGCCATAAGGAGAAGCGGATTTATTCCATACTTATCAGCTACTGCTTTAAAATCTTTACCCAAACCAGCCAAGCCTGTATCAGCTAGTCCATAATCTAGTTCTTTTGCACTAAAATTAAGATTATTGAGTAGATAAAAGTCGCTATCATTGTTGACATTATCACAGCCAATATTTAATGCTTCTTCTAGGTCCTTTTCTAGCTTATCAAACCTACTTTTTTTCATATCTTTTAAATTGTAAGTTTCGGCATTTATCTTTTTTAAGCCATAATACATGAGATCAAGCTTATTATTAGCCGCTGCATGTGCATTATTTTTAGCAAAGCTAATAGTCAATACCATAGCAAAACTACCAGCAAATATTTTGTTGATAAATTTTCTTAATTTCATATCTCTCCCCTTACCTATTATTTAATTATATATTAAATTATAGATAATGCAAGGATAAAGCTACTTTAGAGATCTTGAACCTGGCTTAGTTGCTGGTATTTTCTTTATTTCTTCTGGAAGTTGGTCTTCATCCCATGTTTCTACATCAATTTTTGTAGCAGAAATTATAGGAAGATTATTAATTTCATCTTTATTAGACCTATTAACTATTGAAGTTAAGGCTAAGACCTCAGCTCCGCATCCCTTAATAACATCTACAGTTTCGAAGGATGATTTACCTGTTGTTATTACATCTTCTACAATTATGACCTTCATTCCTTTTTCTATATGAAAGCCCCTTCTTAGAGTCATTTGGCCATTTTCTCTTTCAGTAAAAATTGCTTTTACGCCTAGGGCTCTTGCCAATTCATATGAAATAATTACTCCACCCATAGCAGGTCCAACGCATAGGTCTACTTCTGTACCCTCTGCTTTAAGTTTGTCTGCTATAATTTTTGCCACCTCTTCGCAGTAAACTGGATTTTCGATGAGTTTGGCACATTGTATATATCTATTAGAGTGTTTTCCGCTAGATAGAATAAAGTGTCCTTCTAGTAGTGCATCTGATTTTTTAAGTAATTCTAATGTTTTATCCATAATATCTCCTAAATTATTCCCCTTATTTCTTCTAATGATTTAATATTTTCTTCTTGCATGAATTTTTCAAGGCCTGCTATTATATTTTCCATTGTTTTATAGTCGATGAAATTCGCAGTACCTACTTGGATAGCCCAAGCTCCTGCCATAATAAATTCTATAGCATCTTCATAGGTCATAATTCCACCCATACCAATAATTGGAAGGTCAACTGCCTTACTTACTTCATAAACCATTCTTACTGCAATTGGTTTAACAGCAGGGCCAGATAGGCCAGCTGTTTTATTTGCAAACACAGGCTTTCTTTGCCTTATATCTATTGCCATAGCATTAATAGTGTTTATAAGTGAAATTGCGTCAGCTCCTTGGTCTTGGGCAATTTTTGCAAAATCGCCAATGTTTGAAACATTTGGTGAAAGTTTGACTATTAGAGGCTTTTTTGTCTTTGAACGAACCTTCTTTATAACTTGGCAAGCCTTAGATGGATCCGTTCCAAAGGCCATTCCCCCTTCTTTAACATTGGGACAAGAAATATTTAGCTCAATCATATCTGATGAGGTTGAGTCTATAATTTCCGCTCCCCTTACATAATCATCAACACTATGACCACCGAGATTGGCGATTGCAACTGTATCAAATTTTTTTAAAAAAGGAAGTTCTTCTTTTACAAAATATTCTATGCCTGGATTTTGTAGACCTATAGAATTCATTATGCCAGAAGGAGTTTCGTATATCCTTATTCCCTTATTACCCAAATTTCTATTAAGGGTTAGACCCTTGGAGCATATACCCCCAAGCTTGTTGAGGTCAATATATTCTGAAAACTCCTTGCCGAAACCAAAAGTTCCACTTGCAGCTATTACTGGGTTTTTAAAGTCTACTCCAGCAATTCTTACTTTAGTATTCATCCAAATACCTCCTTAGCATCAAAAACTGGTCCGTCCTTGCATACTCTTAGGAAGTCTCCATTGGATTTTTCTACCGTACAACCAAGACATGCTCCAATACCGCAAGCCATGTGGGCTTCCATTGATACTTCCATAGGTGTATTTGCTGCTTTATTATACAAGGCCTTTAGCATGGGATTAGGACCACAAGCATAAATCATATCATATTCATCAGGATTTATTTCTTCTGTAATGAGTTTCTTATCGTAGTAGCCACTTGTAGTAACTAATTTATTTACATGGTCTTTAAATTCATCCATATAATAAGGCTCTTTGGCAAAACCTGCATAGAAATCGCATTTAACATCAAGTTTTTTTACTAAATATAGGAGGGGAGCAATACCTATTCCCCCGCCTACTACAGCAATTTTTCTGACATCTTTTTTACTAAAGCCCTTACCTAGAGGGCCCAAAAGTTTTACTTCAGCATCCTTTTTTAGACCTGCCATTATTTCAGTTCCCTTTCCTACGACTTGATACAGAAAAGAAAGCTCTCCATCTTCTTCATCACATACACCAAAAGGTCTTGATAATAGTGGATCGTGCCTAAAAGCTTCTGACCTAAACATAAAAAACTGACCTGGCAAGGCTTTAAAGTCGCAGGCTAGTTTCATCAGATACACATTTTCTGCTATCTTCTTGTTTTCTATTATTTTTGCTTTCTTATAGGACTTCATTTGCTTTTATTTCCTCAAAGGTTTCTATTGCTTTTTTCCTTGCATAAAAACCTACCCTACAAGCTCCATCTTCAAAATTTTGCCAGTTTTTAAGAATTGCTCTTGATGAATTAACTACTCCCCCATTTAGATTTTGAAGTAATTTATATACATTCATACTATCAGCTTTTTGTGCTCCAAAGCCTGGAATTAGGAAAAACATCTTGTCATATCTATTCCTAATCTTTTCTACTTCCTCGCTGTGGGTTGCACCTACTACAAGTCCTATTGGCCCATAAGAATTTTCTCCCAAATACTTGTCGTTTAATTCTTTCATCTTATCTCCAACCTTGTAGAAAAATTCTTCACCTTCGACTGGGAGGATCTCGAAGTCCTTGGCCCCTGGATTTGAAGTTCTGAGAAGGACAAAAACTCCCTTATCTCCACTTTCTATGTATTTTTCGTAAGGAGAAATAGAATCCATACCCATATAAGGATTTAGGGTTATAAAATCCGTTTCAAAATCGCCTTCAAAGTGGGCCTTTGCATACATTTGAGCGCTTGCTGCTATATCGCTTCTTTTAACGTCTCCAATTGAAAGAAGGCCTCTTTGTCTTAGATAAGCCAAGGTATTTTTGTAAGCGAGCATGCCCTCAAGACCATATGATTCATAGTAGGCTATTTGAAGTTTATATATAGCACAAACATCATAAGTATTATCAATTATTTCCTTGTTATAGGCAAAAATAGCTTCAGCTATCGTCTTGTTTTCCTTAATCTTATTAGGAATATAATCCATGGAGGTATCGAGTCCTACACATACAAAACCGTTTTGTGAAACTTTTTCGTATAATCTATCTATTATCTTCATATTTTAATCTTCCTTTCTTGTAAACTCGCTTAATTCTTCCATCAAGCTTCTTATCAATCATCAAAGAGTTCTTGGACTTAGACCTGATTTCATCTTCCCTATAAATATAGGATTGGTCCAAATCAATTAGGACAAAGTCTGCTTCGTATCCCTTTTTTATCCTTCCCTTATTAAGTCCTAAAATCTCAGCAGGCCTTGTTGACATAATCCTAATCAATTGATTAAGAGATATTATCCCGCTTTCAACTAAGACTTCATAGCAGGTTGAAAAAGCTGTTTCGATTCCAATGAAACCTGGTGCCCCCTTTTCTTTTTCTTCCTTTGTGTGAGGAGCATGATCAGTTGAGATAGCATCAACATAGCCTTCTTTTATCATCTCTATAAGAAATTGCCTGTCAACTTCTTTTCTTATTGGCGGATTTACCTTCATCTCTTCTCTTTTCTTGTCAGAAAAATATAAGTGATGTGGAGTTACTTCGCAAGTGATTGGTGCGCCCAAGTCCTTAAAATACTTAATAGCTGTCATCGCTCCCTTGGTTGAAACATGGCAAAAATGTAGGGGATAGTCAAGCTTATAGGCATAATAGCAATCCCTAAGAGTCATAGCATCTTCTGCTATTTCATAATCCTTAGCAGATACTTTGGCAACTTCCTCATGAAGGGCCATCTTTACACCTAGTTCTTTTGCCTTGATTATAGCCTCATACATTATGTTATCATCATTTACCCCACGACCATCGTCAGAGATGAACTTAACGGACTTTGGCATAGTGTCTAGATGAGATAGGCTTTTACCTGCAAGATTTTCTGTAATTGTATAAACTTGCTCGATATCAATTAAGTCTAAGTCTTTTGACCTTTTTATTATATCTTCGTAGACTTCTGGAGAAGAAACTGGTGGATTGGTGTTACCCATAAGAAGGAGGGATGTATATCCCCCCTTAATAGCTGCCAAAGACCCTGTCTTTAAGTCTTCCTTATAGGTAAAACCTGGATCTCTAAAATGTACATGAAGATCTGTAAAGGCAGGAAGTACAGCTAGATTGTCGCAATCAATTATTTCAGTTTCATCATCCTTTTCAAATTCATCTACAATTATTCCATCCTCTACATAAATCGGTTTTTTTGAAATTAGCTTATCATCGAAAGCGTATAGATTTTTAAAAATTTGCTTCATTTATTCTTCCACATCGTAAATATGACCGCAATAATCACATTTATAAGTTTTTTCTTCTTCATCTATTAGGCTAAATTCACTTTCAACTGCTCTTTCACTAGTTGATACACACTTTGGATTTTGACAATGAAGTAGACCCTTTACATGTTTTGGCAATTTGAGAGTCAATTTATCCACTACCTTTTCACCTTTAATGATATTAATTGTAGCAGAAGGATCAATTATTGATACTACATCTAGGTTTATGTCGACATTGTTTGCAATTTTCAATATATCTTTTTTGCCGTGTTGGGTTGAGTTAGCATTTAATATAATAGCTACTTCATCATCTAACTGTCTAAGGTTTAGCTTATCAAATATTTCCATACCCAAACCAGCCTTGATATGATCTATTACTATTCCCTCTTTTATACTAGTTATTTCTATCATTGTTTGCCTCCAAAAGTTTTAAAATAAGTGCCATTCTTACATACATTCCAAATTTTACTTGTTTGAAATAAACTGCCCTTGGGTCTGAATCTACTTCTGTAGCAATCTCAGTTACCCTTGGTAGGGGATGAAGAACTATACAGTCTTTCTTTGCCATTTTTAGTTTTTCCTTATCAAGTAAGTATGAATCTTTAAGCCTTGTATATTGGGCTTGAGAGAAAAATCTTTCTTTTTGTATTCTTGTCATATAAAGAATATCTAGCTTATCCATTACATCATCTAGGCTTCTAACTTCCTCATAGTTGTTATTTCCATCAGCAAAAACTTCTTTTTTTACATACTCTGGAAGTTTTAGCTCATCTGGTGAGATTAAGATAAATTTATTATTTGGAAACAAGCTCATAACCTTTAGTAGAGAATGAACTGTCCTACCATACTTAAGATCACCACAAAGTCCAATCACATGACCAGATAAGTCCTTTTTGTAATTTGATATAGTAAGAATATCAGTTAGGGTTTGAGTTGGATGTTGGTGGCCACCATCTCCTGCATTAATTATTGGACAGTCAGCGGTCTTACTTGCAAGAAATGCAGCACCTTCTTGAGGATGACGCATAGCAATAATATCAGCATATTGGCTAACAGTTCTTACAGTATCAGCTAGGCTTTCTCCCTTGGTTGAAGATGATACACCTGCATCAGAAAATCCTACTACAGATCCTCCAAGTCTTAGCATAGCAGATTCAAATGATAATCTAGTCCTAGTTGATGGCTCAAAAAAAAGAGTCCCTAAAATCTTTCCATCTGCACAATGGGAAAATTTATCAGGACTCTTATAAATTTCATTTCCTAGGTCAATTATCTCTAATAGGTCTTTTTTTGTCAAATCATACGAATTTAATAAATTTTTAATAGAAATCATCGTTTACTCCTTAAGTTTTTCATATTATATCACGAAATAAACGAAAGTCAAAATTTTTTTACAATTCTTCTCTAAGCTCAGTAATAGACTTATTTGTAACACTAGCCCTATCTATATCTAGGTCATCAATTATTTCATCAATCATGGATTGGTTAGTAAATTCAATTTCCATATATGGTTTTGGATAAGTTTCTTTATCCCATATATCAATATCAAATCTTTGGTTCTTGTATGTGTAGGATATTCTCTCTTTCTTACCTTGATATTCAAGCTCTATACCCATATGTTCAAGAATTTTAATCATCATAGTTACCGAATCAATATGGGTAGTATATTCGTTGTTAATCCTAACATCATCAACAGTTTTTACTTCCTTGAAGGTAAGTTCTATATCCTTGTTCTCGCCATTTGTATAAATAGTTTCCCTGATTCTTAAATAGCCATCAGAAAATTCTCCCTCTCCCTTTGGAATAAAGGTGTAGTTTGTCTGAAACTCGTGATTAATTAACTTACCACCTAGGCTTTCTAACTTCTCTTTCATCTTATCTATATCTATATCTAATACTTTTACTTCAATTTCTCTTTGCATTATATAATCCTTACTGGCATGAAATCTATATAATCTCCTGCAACGCAAAAGACATCTATGCCTTCTATATTCCCTTCTTTTATTAATTTGTGTCCAACTCCATGAAGATGACCATAAATTAGTTTGCTAACATTATAGGCCTTGCATAAGTCAAAAAACTCATTAAATGATCCATCCACATTCAAAGGTGGATAATGGAGAAGGGCTATTTTCTTAATATTCTTACTCTCTTTAAAAGAATTTTCAAGTCTGATAAGTTCCCTATTAAAAATCTTTAAATCGTGTTCGCCAAAATCTTTACTATCCTTAGCTCTCCAACCACGGCTACCACATATATCGTATCCTTCAACCTCAAAATGATTGTTTTGTAGAAAACTTATAGACCTAAAGCCCAAATCTTCAAGTTTTTTTAGGGACGACCACCAAAAATCGTGATTACCCTTCATGAGAATTTTTTTGCCCTTCATCTCATCAATTCTTCTAAGGTCATTTTTCGCTTGGTCAGTATCCATTGCCCAGGAGATATCACCAGGAATTAAAACCGTATCATTTTCTTCGATAATTTTTTCCCAATTAGCAAAAATTCTCTCTTGGTAATTGGCCCAACCATCACCAAATACCTCCATGGACTTCTCTCCTGTATAATCAAGATGTAAATCAGCTATTGCATATATCATACATCCTCCACATCTATATAATTAATTTTAATTTCTTCCGCATCGAATATTTCTTTTTCCCTCTCATGGCAAGAAAAATAAATAACTTGCCTTTTTGATGAAGAGTCCAAAAGGAAGAAAAGGGCATTTCTAAGCCTTTGCCTGTCATAATTGATAAAGGCATCATCATAAATCATGAAAATATCAGCAAAAACTTCTTCGTTCAAGGAAAGCTTTAAGGCAAAATTAAGTTGATCAAAAAAACCAATAGACAACTGATCTAGTGCCATATAGTAGCCCTCACTTGTCCTGATTTTCGCCCTTAATTTTTCATCGAAAACTATCGACTCATAGGCATTTTTGCTAATCTCTTTGATTATAGAGCTAATCCTATTATTAAGCCTCCTAAAATCACCAGGATTTTCTTTTACGATTTGCCTAATAATATTTTTAGATAAAAGAATAGCCTTTTTAGTTTTTTCGAGGTCTGAAAATTTCTTTTTGAGGAAATTTAATCTCTCAACTAGGTCTAGCTCGTCTTTTATTTTATCTTCTATCCTCAATAAGTCCTTCTCTTGACTAGCTATTTCCTTATTTAAACTAGATATTTCTTCTAACATCCTATCTAGGTCTTCTTCAGATTTTACTATATCAAAATCATCTAAATCAAGGTCGAAATCTGTAAGGTTAGAATCCTTTATATCTTGCTTTTCTAAAATCTTAATTACTTCTTCAACCTTATCTTTTTCTTCCTTTAAGCTTTTATATCTTAAAAATCTTGCCCTTGTCTTATTATACTTATCATATAAATCTTCTCCATTATTAACGGACTTATCTTTGCTAAGCAGAATAAAATAAGTAAATACCAAGGCCATAGCTAGGATATAAAAATACTTATTTACAAAAAATCCAAGGCCTAGGCAAATCATTATAAGAGAAAAAATTTCCCATTTATTAGTTAAAGAGCTTTTATTCTTGGCTTGTTTTGCTTCGTTTTCTAAATTCTCTATATATTTTTCATCAAGTCCATAGACATCCTGGTAGTCAGAAATTTTTGTATTAATATCATATAAGTGTTGAGTCCACTTGCTATAGTTCCTATAATTTTCACTGGCCCTATTATTTTTATAGGCATCGCAGGCTTTTTTTAGTTTATCATATCTTAATTTGCAATTTGTAAGCTCATCTTTATTTTTATTTAATTTCTCAAAGTCAAACCTATATGTTTTTTTTAGTCCGTCAATTTCATAAAGTTTATTTTCTAACTCTTCTATTTCCAGCCTTGTCTTGTAGAAAACTTTCGTGTAGGCCCTATCGCTACCAATCTTATTTTCTCTATCATCTAATATTTCTAAAGCCTTATTGGCAGAGAAGTTATAATCAATATCCTCATTAACTAGTCTTTCCAAAAGATTTTCCCTAGCCTTGGGGTCATCTTTTTGACTTTGAAAGTTTGAAAGGTAATTCTTGTAGAGTGAATAGTTTATCCCTAATAAGTATTCTCCAGGAAAATTTATGTTAGATTTTTTTCCTTGAATTTCTTTATTGGTAGAAAGATCTATCATCGTATAAGACCCATCTTCAAAATTCCTAGTAACTTTTATATCTCTTCCATCTTTGGAAAAAATCCCATAACCTGCGTACTTATAAGATAATTTTGGCTTGTAAATTTCTTTTTTCTTGGAAAAACTCTTTCTATTTTTCCCATCATCAAAACCATAAAGGATACCCTCGATGAAGGCAGTAATAGTAGACTTTCCCGACTCATTTTTCCCATAAATGAGATTAAAATCTCGATCAAAAATTATTTTCTTATCTTCAAATTTCCCGAAGGATAATAAATAAAGTTCTTTGATAAAAATTTCAGTCATCCTTACTCCTCAAAATAGCATCTATACCGAGCTTCCTTGCCAAATTTTCTATTTCACCATCACTATTGCTAAACTTGTCAATATACATAGATAGGAGTGAATTAGGGTATAGTTTGACTATATCAGCAAAACTCAAATCATCCCTTATACTTAGCTCTTTGTAGTAGGCATCTAAATTTTTTTCTATATATTTATCATCCAATGCTCTTCCAGCCGTAATTCTAAGTCTAAGTATATTAGTCTTATCAGGATTAAGTTTATTATTGACAAAAGTTAGCAGGTCATTTTCATTTGCGAAATCTTCATAATTAAGCTTAAAATCATAAAATTTTAGAATAGAAGAGTCCACAAAGTCTACTTTAGAATCTTCATAATATATATAACCATAATCGTAAATATCAGAAAAATCATGCGGTTCAAGACTTCCTGGATAATAAATATTGGAATTTTTCGCTCTCTTGTGGATATGGCCCATAGCAACATAGTCAAAGGCTGTTTTTTTAATAAGTTTAGAATCTAAGTTAAAGTAGGATGAAGCTTTTCTATCCAGATCTCCATGAATTAAGAGTATATTGAAATAATTACTATCAAGCTTAATATTTAAGTCGATTTTTTTAGAAAAAGACCTATCATCATAGGAAATACCATAAACTCTTAAATCGTTTTTTTCAAACATTTCTAAGGCATCCGACCCAAATACATGAAAATTTAAGGGAGAATTTCTCAAAAATATCTTGCTATAATTATCAATATAATCGTGATTGCCTGCTACATAGTAGATATCTTTAGAAAAATCTTCAAAGATTTCAAAGAGTCTTTTGAAGTCTTTAGCTGTAAAATACGATCTCTCAAACAAATCTCCTGCAATTAAAGCAAAGTCTACATCCTTGTTGGCTGATAAAATATTAGTAAGGCTCTTCCATGAAGCTTCTCTTATGGTTTTTGAGAGTTTATTGTCAAAATTAAAAGAATCGGCCAAATGAGCATCCGCCAGATGGATGAATTTCATATTTTATTTACACTTTCTATAAGTTTTTTCCCATTTTCAATTTTGTAGATAGTAAGTGAACCATTGTCTATCCAAAAATTGGACCAGTTATTTAAATCACTTAAAATCCAAAAGAGTGTTGATCTAATTGCTATACCATGAGAGATACAAAGGATTGTTTCTTCGTCAGTTTTGGACATCTCGTCAAGGAAATTAGAGGTTCTTATTATGACATCCTTTCTTGATTCGCCATTTGGATATTTTATTGAAAAATAATCATTTTTTTCGCTTTTGAAAAATTCCTTTTCACTTTCCCTAACTTCATCAATTCCCCTACCTCTAAAGTCTCCAAAGTTCATCTCATTTATTCTAGAATCAATTACAAAATCATCATAGCCTAAAATCTTTGCAGTTTCTTGGCTTCTTATTAAATTTGATGTGTAGACCTTATCAATTCTATAAGGGTCTAATAATTTTTTTGTTTTATCTAATATATAAAGACCTTCCTTGGCAAGAACAGTATCCTCCTTAGAATATCTCCAATTGATATTTGCATCAGTTAGACCATGTCTTACAAATATTATTTTCATATATACCTCGAATCAATTTTTCCAATAGAAAAGACGAGCATAACTCGACTTTTCTTTAATCTTATTTACTTATTATACTCGACTTGTCTAGCCTATTAAATACTTACCTTCATAGCTTATCTTGTAAGTTTTTATTCGCCAGAGCTCATGGCCTCTGCCATGTCAATTTTCTTTAAATCCCTATGAACAAAGATTAATATAAGCAAGGAAATTACTAGAGTGATAGCCGATGAGATTACATAACTTAAAATATGTGTCCTGTAGGATATCATAATATTTTCTGGGGCAACTATTATTAGAATGTATCTAAACATAAGATAACCGAGGAAAAATCCAACTAGTATTCCCATTAGGGTCAAAATAAATATTTCCCTGTAAATATAAGAGGTGACTTCTCTAGGATAGAAGCCTAAGACCTTGATGGTAGCAAGTTCTCTTTTTCTCTCCCCAACATTTATACTAGTAATATTGTATAAAACAACAATAGCTAGGGCTGAGGATATGAGAGTTATTACAAGAATAACAAGCATTAGGTTATCAAGTAGGGCATCTATGGATTCATAGACGCCAGTTTTATTAACTACTGCATTTACTGCTTTATTCTTATCTAGCTTGTCTTTAATCTCAAGAGGATCTCCCTTAATCAGATTAGAATTAAAGCTAGGAAGTTTTCCTATATTTTTCTCGTAATAGTCTTTCGATATATAAATATAATCATTTACATAATTTTCATTTATTGCAGAAATTTTTAGGTCCTGGTCCTTATCATCTATGTTTAATTTTATAGTATCTGAAACTTTAAGCCCTAATTTTCTTGCTATATTTTCTGTAATTATAACTTGATTATCTGCTAGATTAAGCTTTTTCCTCTTCAAATCTCTTAGACTTACAAAATCAGATAATTTTTCGTCATTTTCTGGAATGATTATGGAAAGCTTCAAATCTTTTCCATCACTTTCTAGACTTGCTTCCTTGTTATAGATTGATAGATTATCATAGGCTCCAATAAGTTTCTCATAGGAGTCAAGGTCTTCTTTCTTAGCCTTGGTGTTAATCATAGAAACTGCTTGATAGTGGAGAATCTCCTTTTGTTGGATAGCTGATGTATCTTTTATAGCATCCATCATAGCAAAGCCAAAGAATAGTAGGGCTGTACAGCCACCTACACCAAAGACTGTCATAAACATCCTAGACTTATATCTAAATAAGTTCCTAGCTGTTATTTTTCTCATAAAGCTAAGTCGCTTCCACAAGAATTTAATTCTTTCCAAAAATATCTTAGTTCCAGATTCTGGAGCCTTGGCCTTTAGTAAATTTGCTGGCACTTCTTTTACAGTTTCCTTAGAGCTTATAAAAATCGTAAGGGCTATTAAGAAAGTTGAAACGCTCACAGCTATTATTATGGCAAATAGACTATTTATTACATCCATAGCTAGGACTTTAAAGCCTGTAGAATAAGCATCAAAGATAACCTTGACTATTACAAATCTTCCCAAAATTGCTCCTAGTAAAGAAGCAAATATGGTTGGGATTATACCATATATATAAAATCTTTTAGCTATGTCTTTGTTGCTATAACCCAAAGATTTAAAACAGCCATTTATCATCCTTTGCTCTGCTATATATCTTTTCATAGTTGTAAGGGTTACTAGCATTGCCACTAGATAGAAGAAGGCTGGAAATACTTTAGATAGCCTATCCATATTAAGGGAGTTTTGATAATAAGTATCTATTCCCCTATTATCGAAAATACTCTCTATCTTATACTCAGGATCTTGTAGGCTTAGGAGGGCTTGTTTCGAATCACCTATATCTTTTTTCGCCTTGCTAATGTCCTTATCAGCCTTTGCCTTTTCTTCTTCAAACTTCTTTTTTCCTTCTCGGTAGTCTTTTTCGCCCTTTAGGAGCTTTTGATAGGCATCGCTTAGTTTTCTTTCACCTTCAATTTTATTTTCCCTAAGGTGAACTTGGCCTTTTTCATAGGCTTTTTGACCATCGCTAAGCTCTTTTTCGCTTGTTATTATCTTATTTTTTGCCTTATCTAGTTCAAGCTTGCCATATTCTTTTTTTTGATTAAATTCAGCATAGGCCTTATCAATTTGCTCTTTAGCCTTTTTCAGTTCATCCTCTTTTTGTCTTACTCCACCCAACTTTTGATCGAGCTCGTATTTGCTAGCTTGATATTTACTAGCTAAATCTTTTTTATCAGATTCATAGATTGCCCTATTAATAAATAGAGCCTCTTCTCTTTGCTTAATTTCTTCTTTTAGACTTAGGATTTGTCCTTCAATATTTGGATTAGCTTTTTTATCACTTTTATTAAGCTCATCCAGGTCTTGTTTTTTAGTCTTTATATAATTTTTTTCAATTATAAGACTAGCTTCTGCTTCTTTTAATTGATTAAAGGATGCTTCATACATCTTATTAAGATTATCATAGGCTTTATCCATTTCTTTTTTTGGCCCATCTATTTGAGCAAAGCCTAAATTAAGCTCTTTTTGCTTCTTATCAAGTTCTTTTTGACCATTAGCTATATCTTTATTATATTTATCAAGATTGGCTCGGTATTCTTCCTTACCAGCCTTAACTTTACTTTTGCCATCAACAAGTTTTGCATGAGCCTTTGCTAGGTCATCATTAGCTTTTTTTATCTTCTTATTGAAATCTTCTTTGTTTTTTTCGTATTTGACAAAAGCAGCATCTAAATCTTTTTTACTTTCAATAAGTTTCTTCTCGTTATTACTTATATCTCTTTCTGCCTTATTTAGGTCATCTTGAGCATCAGAAATTTCCTTATTGGCATCTCTTTTTATGTTTCTTAATACTTCTTCTGGCCTATTTTTCATCAAGTATTCCAGGTCACCTTTTTTGCTCTTGATACTTTTTATGTAGGCCTTACTAGTTTTATCCATTCCCTCCAAATCACTAAAGACAATATTTGCTTCATTGTATTTATCAGCTTTAAAATTTTCGGAAAGGACATAGGCGTAGCCATTAATTTCGCTTTTGCCTAGGGGTGAGATTTCCTTCATATCTTCCAAAAAATAATCAGAAGATTTATAAAAACCTACAAGCTTATATTTAAGCCTAGCCATCTCATTATTTTTTTTCTGATCATTATTTATATAAGAAAAGCTAATCTCATCACCGATTTTGTACTTATCCTTTAATTTTTCTTCAAGCACAATTTCATCAGGCTTCTTAATCATTCTTCCAGAAGATATTACTGCTTTAGGAATTTGGCGGTCATATTCTTTAACTCTTATTAGCATATCTCTATCTATAAGATCAGTCGCCTTTATGAAATCTATTTTTGAAATATTATCTTGATTTTCTATTATAGTCTTATCCTCAAAATCAAGGCCATAGCTAGAATTTACAATAAGGTCTGGGTGTTGGTAGATTCTTAGACTATTATCTAGGCTCTTTCTCATTGAAGGCCCAGATAGAAGCAGACCCACTACAACAAGGCTTGCAAGAGCGACCATGACCATTATTGATATAAGTTTACCCTTGGTTTTTTTCATATCAGCAATAATGCTTTTTAAATATGCCTTGTTCATATTACCACTCTAACTTTTCTACAGAAAGGGGATTTTCATTAATAAAATCTTTGTAGATTCTCCCATCCCTTATTTCTATTACTTGATCTGCCATGGCTTTGATTAAAGAGTTGTGGGTTATTATTACAACAGTTGCTCCCATTTTTCTAGAAGCGTCTTGTAAAAGCTTTAAGATGTGCTTACCTGTTTCATAGTCAAGGGCTCCTGTTGGTTCATCACATAATAAGAGTTTCGGATTTTTAGCTAGTGCTCTTGCTATGGCAACTCTTTGTTGTTCACCACCTGATAGTTGAGATGGGAAATTTGCTAATCTATGAGAAAGACCAACTTCTCCTAAAATAGTTTCTGGGTCTAGTGGATTATCAGAAATTTCTGATGCCATTTCTACATTTTCTAGAGCTGTTAGGTTTGGTATGAGATTGTAATGTTGAAAGACGAAACCTACATCATTTCTCCTATATTCAGTAAGTTCTCTATCATTTAATGAAGTCAGATTTTTTCCATCTATTAAAATCTCACCCCTAGTTGCTGAATCCATTCCTCCCAAGAGGTTAAGTAGGGTGGTTTTGCCTGCACCACTTGCTCCAACAATTATTAGGAGTTTGCCCTTATCAAGGGAGAAGTTGATATTGTCATTAGCGATTATTTTACTATCTCCGGATTTGAATTCTTTAGTTAAATTTTTTAATTGTATGTAGGACATAATTTCCATCCTTTTGTAATTTTTTTATAAATCTATCACAAATTATAAAACCTATCCCTTACTTCTTTAATTTTTCCACAAGTCATTTTTCCTTCTGGACAGGCAGCACCAATACAAGATGGGCCTGCCTTTAAGAAAAGATTTGGATATATTTGCTTAACTAGTTTGACCATTTGATCAGAAAGTTCCCTTATCTCCCACTGGGCTCTTAGGCAAGAACGCATATTAAAGAAATGTAGGAGATTTCTAGCATTCATCGTAAATACTATTTTAGTCTCACAAGCATTTGGAAAAACATAGCGAGCATCCTCTATGGCTTTCTTTTCTGCTGTCCTTTTTGCTTTCTTTTCATCCATTCCTTCTTTTATTAGCTCCTTGTAGGATTTTTCAAAAAGGATGTCGGTCAAAGTATCGTAGGCTTTTTGTGAATCTTCCATTTGTTTTATGAAAATATCCCTAGCCTTCTCATTCTTGTCTATTTCTGGAGGAATTATATACTCAAATTGATCTAACTTTACATATCTTTGAGACTGTTGAGAGTAGGATGCAAGTCTGTGACGGACTAATTGATGGGTCAATACTCTCGATACTCCTTCGGCAGCAAAAGTGAAAGAAACATGCTCAATCGGTGAGAGATGGCCAAGATCTGAAAGCATCTTTACATATTTAGCTATAGATACTTGATCTTGTTTTTCTGATATTTCATCGACTCCAACTGGAGAGTAGCAAAGCTTGCCTGCTTGGGCTATAGTCAGCTCTGCATCAGCTGTATAATTTAATAGTTTTACTTTTAATTTACTTTGATTTGTCATATATGGGCTATCCTTTACTTTAATAGTTCTTGAGGGCTCTGTCGATTTTTCTCTTGTCGTCTTTTGCCTTTAGACTGTCTCTTTTATCATATTGCTTCTTACCCTTGGCTAAGGCTATTTCAATCTTAACTAGACCTTCTGATTCGTAGACTCTTAGAGGGACAATTGTATAACCTGCTTGAGTTTTTTGGCCAATTAATTTATTTATTTCTTTTTTATGAAGCAGAAGCTTTCTAGTCCTTGTTGGATCGATGTCCTTATCATAGGCATGATCATAGGGTGTAACGTGCATGCCATATATAAACATTTCTCCGTTTCTATCTCCTATAAAGGATTCCTTTATAGATACTTTACCCTGCTTCATGCTTTTTACTTCACTACCTGATAAAGAAATGCCTGCCTCATATTTTTCTTCTATAAAATAATCATGATAAGCCTTCTTATTGTTGGCTAATAATTTCATCATCTACCTCCATATCAAAGTCGATATTTCTTTGATAAATATCCACATCCATTACCCTTATTTTAACCCTGTCGCCAATAGAATAAAAGCTTTTGCTGTCTGTATTGTAAGCTTTCATCTGATCTTCTAAATATTCGTATCTGTCATCGGAAAACTTATACATAAAAAGTCCTTCGACTGTATTGTCAAGTTCAATGAAAATTCCAAATTCAGTAATAGAAGATATATTTCCATGGAAAACATCTCCAATATAGCGAATCATATACTTACACTTTAATAAATCTTCTACATCTCTTTCACATTCTTCACTTCTTCTTTCAGTCATAGAAAGATGGTCAGCATTATTAGCCAAGGATTTTTCTAGGCTGGTCTGATTTATGGATCCTAACTTGTTGTTGATGTATTTTTTTAATAATCTATGAACTATTAAGTCGGGATACCTCCTAATAGGCGAAGTAAAATGAGTATAAAATGATGTGGAAAGACCAAAGTGGATGTCTCTGTGATTAGAATATTTTGCCTTTTGCATAGTTCTAAGCATCAAGAGATTTATTACAGATTCTATGTCTTTTCCGCAAACTTTTTCTAGAATTTTTTGGAAATCTTTTGGATGTAGGTCATTTCCTCTGATAGTATATCCCATTGCAGCTAGGGCTTTCTTGAAAGTTTCTACCTTCTCATCCTTTGGCTTTTCGTGGATTCTGTAAATGAAGGGAAAATCCATGTAGGCAAAAAGACTTGCTACGCACTCATTGGCTGCTAGCATAAATTCCTCTATCATCTTATTGCCTGAGCCTCTTTGCATCTTGGATATGCTCAATACCCTACCATCTTCTGCAACATCTATTTGGCTTTCAGAGAAATTAAAATCTATAGATCCTCTCTTTTCTCTCATATTCCTTAGAATCTCTCTAAGTTTATCGAAATCAAGAAGCTTTTCTTTAATAATTTCATCATCATAGATATTTTCATCCCCATCATCAAGAAAGGCGTTGACATCGTCGTAGACCAATCTATAATCAGAATTTATGATCGACTCATAAAAATCATCAGCTATTACCTTACCCTTATCATTTATAGTCATCTTACATGTAAGGGCAAGCCTATCTTCATTAGGATTAAGTGAACATATGCCATTAGACAAGGCTTCTGGCAACATAGGAAGGACAATATTAAATAAGTAGGTAGAGTTTCCCCTCTCGTAAGCATCATCATCAATGGCAGTTGATTTCTTAACATAATGAGCAACATCTGCTATATGGACATATAGGTCATAGTTTTCCCCGTTTTTTTCTATAGAAATTGCATCATCAAAATCTTTGGAATCTCGTCCATCAATGGTAACTGTAAAGAGCTTTCTAAAATCTGTCCTTGCTTCTATTTCATTTTTGCTAATTTTTTCTTCTATATATAGGCTTTCTTTCTTAGTTTCCTTAGAAAACTCATATGGCAAATTGTGAGCACGAATAAGTGAAAGGATATCAATATTCTTATCCTTCCTTCCCCCTATTATCTCTATAATTTTTCCCTCTGGCTTGCCATTTTTAGGATAGTCAATTATTTCTACTACTACCTTGTCCTTATTCTTAGCCCTAAGAGAATTTTTTTCTCCTATAAAAATATCATCACCAAAGGACCTATCATCTGGAATAACAAAGCCAAAACCCTTGTTTTTTTGATAAGTTCCAACTATCTCTTCCTTGGCTCTTTCTAATATTTCAACAACCTTTCCTTCGGCATTTCTGCCCTTTTGCCTTTCTTTAATAAGTTTTATCCTAACCCTATCCTTATTATGAGCACCCTTCAACTGATCTTTTTTAATAAAGACATCTTCGTAATCTTCATTATCAGAAACAAAAAAACCATAGCCTCCCTGAGCCATAGAAATATTTCCTATCAAATTTAATTCATCTTCTGTTATAGGCATTATTCGATTCCTTTTTGAAATTCGAATTTTATTTTCTTTCTCAAGTTCATTTAATATATCTCTAACTGCTTTTTGGGTGTACTTGTCAACTCTCAAATATTTATCAAGGTCTTTTTTAGTCATTGCTATGTAGGATGGATCATAGACTATATTTAATATTACATCTTTTAAATTCATAACTTCTCCTTATGCCTATATTAAAAAAAGAGGCTAAGCTATATATATAGCTTACCCCTTCTTAGTTAATTGCTATCATAATTAAGCTTGCTAGGAACAAAATTACTCCACCAGCAATAGCAACTTTATCTAACATTTCATTCTTAGATCTGTGAGCGCTTCTACCAAACACGTTAGTTTGTGTTCCTGAGAGAGCTCCAAGACCTTCAGTTTTAGGATCTTGTAAGGTTACTGCTACTATAATAATAAGGGATGCAATAACTAACACAATCGCTAAGAAATTTACCATATAGACACCTCCGATTCATACTATGTTATAATACCATAATTCCTATGAAATTTCAATAAAATAAGTCCTTTACAAAAATAAAGATACCTGTTATTTAATTTAAAAAGCTTGCAGATATTACACCTGCAAGCTTAACAAATTTGCTATTTATTTTTCTTATCAAAATTATTGTCTATTTTATTCCACCTTTCTTGGAAATAGAAGGCGGCAAGTTTTGGTTTTCTATCTCTTGTAAAGATTCCCTTCTTGTTACCATTTATCCTTAACAAACCTTGAGCTGTTGCAAAGTCTGCGAAGTTCCAAGGATGCTCGCCAACAATATTTTCATGCTCATCCATTACAGCATTGCTTGCCTTGTAATATGCTACTTGGAATTCTTCTGTGTACATACCAGGATAGTCTGAGTAATCATGGAAGCCAGCTATAGTGTCTGCTCCATATTCTGTTATGATTATAGGCTTATTTAATCCATTCCAATAATCGAGTTCTTTTCTAAATAAGTCCATAGGTTTAACTAAGTCTGGACCTCCAAAATACCAACCATAATATCTATTTAGACAAATTACATCAGATAGTTTAGCACTAACGTCTTTGAGCGGGTCTTGGGCTTGAACAGAAACTAGTGTGCAAGGTCTCTTTTGTGGATCACATTTTCTAGCTAGGTCAAACTTATCCTTAAAATATTCGTAAGCTCCATCACTAGTTGAGTCTGGTTCATTGGCTATTGACCAGATGACTACACATGCATAGTTTTTATCTCTAGCTATTAAATCTCTAATAACATCCCTGTGATGGTCACCACAAGTATCAGCTATACCATGTTTGTCAAAGGTTGAAAGGGCTTGACCATTAAAGTTTGCTCCTCCACCGAAACTACCATTTAGACCTACTGCTGTAGTCTCATCAATTACAAGAAAGCCCAACCTATCTGCAAGTCTTATCGTCTCTTCAGCATAAGGGTAGTGGCTAGTTCTAAATGAATTAGCGCCTTGTTTTTTCATTAGAGAAAAGTCTTTGTGGCTAAGTACTTCATTGAAACCTCTACCATTTGGGAAATAATCTTCGTGTTTGCCATAACCCTTAAAATAAACTGGCTTATCATTAAGGAGGAACTGACCATCCTTAACTTCAATTTTTCTAATACCCTGGTCTAAGACATACTCATCATCTGCAAAAGTAAATCTAAATTCATAATGGTAGGCTTTTAAGACATCCCAAAGTTTTACATCTTTAATTTCAAAAGTATTATCTTTGCCTACACAAGTTGTAATTAAATTTTTATCTTCATCATATACTTTAAGGCTAGCCTCACCCTCACCTATTGTTGCTAATTTATAAGAAACTTTGGCTAAACTTCCCTCAATTTCACTAACTATGCTTATGTCATCTATACGATTTTTCTCTACTTCCATAAGCCAAACGTGTCTTTGTATACCTGCATAATTGAAGAAATCGAAGTTAGGATTGTTTTCTTTTTGCTCTTGATTTACATCAGGTTTTTCTCCCATTCCCATAAAGCCTTGCATCATATTATTAAGACCTCCCACTGGCAAGGTCGAATAATTAATTACATTGCTTACAGCAAGAGTTAAGATATTTCCTTCTTCCTTTAACTTTCCTGTAATATCAATTTCAAATGGCAAAAAGCCACCCTTGTGCTCCCCTATAAGTTCGTCATTCAAAAAGACCTTAGCGAAATGGGTTACAGAGTCAAATCTTAAAATCAAATCCTTTTTATCTGACTTTGGATAATCAAATACTTTTTGATAAAATACCCAACCAAAATAATCCCTAACATCTTCATATATATCGTTAAATGATGATGGAACAGGCATAGGTCTCGTATCTTTTAGGATATGATTTTTAAAACTTTCATCAAATTCCTTCTTTCCATCTCCTAACTTAAACTCCCAGCTTCCATCTAGGCTCGTAAGCCTTCTTGATTTACTATTAATTGGAAATAACATAACGCCTCCTTTACTTCCTTATTAATATTATATCCATTTAATAAAATTTTAATTATAAATATAAAAAAAAGACAGCCCCAAGGCTGCCTTAATTGCTTATATTATTTGTTGATGTTGTAGAAGGCCTTGATTCCTTTAAATCTTGCGTCATCGCCTAGTTCATCTTCTATTCTTAGAAGTTGGTTGTATTTTGCAACTCTGTCTGTTCTTGATGGAGCACCTGTTTTGATTTGTCCAGCATTTACAGCTACTACTAAGTCGGAAATTGTTACGTCTTCTGTTTCACCTGATCTGTGAGAAACAACTGCAGTATATCCTGCTTCTTTAGCCATTTCGATGGCATTAAGTGTTTCTGTTAGTGAACCAATTTGGTTAACTTTGATTAGGATTGCGTTAGCAACACCTTCTTTAATTCCTTTTTCAAGTTTCTTTGTATTTGTTACGAATAGGTCATCACCTACAAGTTGAACTTTATTGCCAAGTCTTTGTGTAAGTTTTGCCCATCCTTCCCAGTCATTTTCATCAAGACCATCTTCGATAGAGATGATTGGATATTTACCTACTAATTCTTCTAACCAGTCAATCATTTCATCTTCAGTTTTTACTGTTCCTTCTCCATCAAGGTGATATTTTCCATCTTCCTTGTTGTAGAATTCGCTTGAAGCACAGTCCATTGCTATATATACGTCTTTACCTGGTTCGTATCCAGCAGCCTTAATAGCTTCACAGATAATCTCTAGGGCTTCTTCGTTTGATTTTAGGTTTGGAGCAAATCCACCTTCATCTCCTACAGCTGTGTTGTAGCCTTTAGATGAAAGAACTGATTTTAGGCTGTGGAATACTTCTGCACCAATTTGTAGAGCATGAGCAAAGCTTTCTGCTCCTAGTGGGAAGATCATGAATTCTTGGATATCAACTGAGTTATCAGCGTGTTCTCCACCATTTAGAATGTTCATCATTGGTGTTGGTAGAAGTTTTGCATTAATTCCACCGATGTAGTTATATAGGGACATACCTAGTTCGTTAGCTGCAGCTTTTGCTACTGCTAGGGATACGCCTAGGATTGCGTTAGCACCGAGTTTGCCCTTGTTTTCTGTTCCATCAAGTTCAATCATAGCCATATCTACACCAATTTGATCTGTTACATCATAAGTGTATTCAAGTTCTTCAGCGATGATTTCATTTACGTTTTCAACAGCCTTTAGAACTGATTTTCCTAGGTAATAATTTTTATCACCATCTCTAAGTTCTACAGCTTCCCATTCACCAGTTGATGCACCTGATGGTACGCTTGCTCTACCAAAACCGCCATCTTCTGTGTAAACTTCTACTTCTACTGTTGGATTTCCTCTTGAATCAAGAATTTGTCTTGCATATACATCTGTTATTAAACTCATTTATTTCTCCTTATTTATTGAAATTTACTAAAAGAGCAAAGTCTTCTGCCTTTAAGCTTGCTCCACCAACTAGGGCGCCGTCAATATTATCTTTGCCCATTAATTCTACTACATTGTTTGGTTTTACAGAACCACCATATTGAATTCTTACTTTTTCAGAAGCATCTTTGCCATATTTTTCAGCTATTAAGCTTCTAATATAGCCACACATAGCATCTGCATCTTCACTTGATGCTGTTTTGCCTGTACCTATTGCCCAAATTGGTTCATAAGCTATGATTACTTTTTCAATATCTTCTGTTGAAACATCTTTGAGGTCTTTTTCAATTTGTCCTTTTACTTTTGCTTCATGTTCATTGGCTTCTCTTTCTTCAAGAGTTTCTCCACAACAAAGTATAGGTACTAAATCATGGGCTAGGGCTGCTTTTACCTTTTTATTGATTAGACAGTCACATTCTTTGAAGTATTCACGTCTTTCAGAGTGGCCTAAAATTACATATTTTGCTCCGACATCTGTTAGCATTAGTGGTGAGATTTCTCCTGTGAAAGCTCCACTTTCTTCAAAATACATATTTTGTCCGCCAAAGCCAATATTTGTTCCACTTAATTTTTCCTTGCAAACTACTAGGTCAATGGCTGGTGTACAAACACCTGCTTCTACATTTTCATCTAAGTCTAGATTTTTAATTTCGTCAAGTAGCTTTTCTGCTTCAGAAACTGTCATATTCATCTTCCAGTTTCCTACTATTACTGGTTTACGCATTGTTTCTCCTTATTTGTCTTCTATTGAAGTGATACCTGGTAGGTCTTTTCCTTCAAGGAACTCTAAGCTTGCTCCACCACCTGTTGAAACGTGGGTTATCTTATCTTTTAGACCAGCAAGTTCTATTGCAAGAGCTGAGTCACCACCACCAACTATTGTTACAGCATTAGATTCTGCTAGAGCTTCTGCTACTTTGTTAGTTCCATTTGCGAATTCTTTTATTTCAAATACTCCCATTGGTCCATTCCAAACAACAGTCTTAGCATCTTTTATCTTTGAAGCAAATAGTTCAGCAGTTTTTGGACCTATGTCCAAAGCCTCTTTATCTTCTGGAATAGAGTCTATATCAACTATCTCAGTTTCTGCTCCTGCCTTAATCTCATCAGCAATAACTACATCTATCGGTAGTAAGATTTCTACATTGTTAGCTTCTGCTTTTTTGATTAGTTCAAGGGAAAGATCCATCTTGTCTTCTTCAAGAAGGGATTTACCAATTTCTTTTCCTTGGGCCTTTAGGAAGGTGTAAGCCATACCACCACCGATTAGGATAGTGTCTACTTTTGTAATCAAGTTTTCAATAACGCCTATCTTATCTGAAACCTTAGCTCCTCCAAGGATTGATACAAATGGATGTTCTGGTGCTTCTAGGGCCTTACCCATTACTGATATTTCTTTTTCAATCAAAAATCCTACTGCTGATGGAAGTATGCTTGCAACACCAACGTTTGATGCGTGTGCTCTGTGGCTTGTACCAAAGGCATCATTTACATATAAATCAGCAAGGGAAGCTAATTGTTTAGCAAATTCAGGGTCATTTTTGGTTTCACCTGCTACATATCTAGTATTTTCAATTAGGCAAAGTTCACCATCTTTTAGACCATTAACTTCTTCTTTAACTTTTTCATCAACAACTACATCTGATGGGAAGAAATGGAATTTGCCATTGTAGTGATTTTCTAACCATTTAGCTACTGGTTTTAGAGAAAATTCAGGTTTTGCTTCTCCCTTTGGTCTGCCAAGGTGGCTCATAAGGATTACCTTTGCTTCATTTTCTAATAGGTAGTCAATTGTTGGAAGTGCTGCTCTGATTCTTGTATCGTCAGCTATTTCTTCGTTATTTTCTTTAGAAAGAGGTACGTTAAAGTCTACTCTTACAAGTACCTTTTTGCCCTTCACATCTAAGTCTTTTACAGTTTTTTTATTCATAAGTCTCCTCGTGTTTTCGTGAAAAAAGGCGGAAGCTATCCTCCGCCTTAATTAACTCTTAAAGATTTGCTAGATAGTCAAGTGTTCTAACTAAGTTAGATACATATCCCATTTCGTTGTCATACCATGCAACTGTCTTAACAACTTGTGTTCCATTTGCTCCTTCAACTATCTTTGTAAGTTGAGAATCAAATATTGAACCTGCTGGGTAACCAATTATATCGCTTGATACTATATCATCTTCTGTGTACGCAAATGCATCATTTGAGTACTTCTTCATAGCTGCATTAACTTCTTCTACAGTTACTTTTTTCTCAAGCACTGAGTAAAGCTCTGTGATTGATCCTGTAATTGTTGGAACTCTTAGGGCTGATCCATCAATTTTTCCTTCTACTTCTGGAAGTACCTTACCTACAGCCTTTGCAGCTCCTGTTGATGCTGGAATTGTGTTTTGTGCTGCAGCTCTACCACCTCTTAAATCTTTCTTAGAAGCTGGTGTATCTTGGATAGCTTGAGTAGCTGTGTATGCGTGGATTGTAGACATTTGTCCAGAAACAAATCCAAATTCCTTTAGTAATACGTTAACCATTGGTGATAAGCAGTTTGTTGTACAGCTTGCGCCTGAAACAACTGTTTCTGATCCATCAAGAATATCGTGGTTAACACCAAATACTATAGTTTTCATATCACCTTTACCTGGTGCAGAAATTAGAACTTTCTTAGCTCCTGCTTTAATGTGAGCTTCAGCTTTTTCTTTTTCTGTGAAGAAACCTGTACATTCAAGAACTATATCAACTCCAAGTTCTCCCCAAGGTAGGTCTTCTGGATTTCTTTCAGCGAAAACTTTAATTTCTTTTCCGTTAATTCTAAATCCGTCTTCTGTTAGTTCAGCGTCTCCATTGAATCTTCCTTGAGCTGTATCGTATTTGAAAGCATATAGTAGACCTTCTTTGTCTATAAGGTCATTAATTGCTACTACTTCAATATTATCTTCAACTTCGGCGATTCTTCTTAGTGTAAGACGTCCGATTCTACCAAACCCATTAATTGCTACTTTTGTTGCCATTATTTCCTCCTAATTAATTCTTTCTACAAATACTACTTTACTTATTTGTTAGATTTTTGTCAACATTTACCATTTGGCACCTTCAAGGTACCTATTTGCAAGAACTGCTGCAGTGCATCCGTCTCCTGCTGCTGTGACCATTTGCCTAACCTTCTTATCTCTAGTATCGCCTATGGCAAATACTCCTTCTACATTTGTTTTCATATCTTCATCGGTTAGGATATAACCATGGTTCATTTCTATCTTGCCTTCGAATATATCGGTTTGTGGAATGTATCCTACAAATATAAATACCCCAATTGGAGAATTATCATCAGATTTTAATTCTTTTATTTCTCCAGTTTTAACATTTTCTACTAGGAGAGCTTCTGCTTCCTTATTTCCCTTTATCTCTTTAACTACAGAATCAAGGACTAATTTGATTTTTGGGTTAGATTTTATTTTATC
The DNA here is from genome assembly GCF_947087635.1 of Anaerococcus tetradius. Lineage (NCBI taxonomy): Bacteria > Bacillati > Bacillota > Tissierellia > Tissierellales > Peptoniphilaceae > Anaerococcus > Anaerococcus tetradius. Next base: position 33,991 of record NZ_CAMUDP010000012.1, on the reverse strand, counting down.
GACAACAACCCCACTTGCCCTAAATTCATCTCTTCTATGAATTATAGTTACTGATTTTCCAAACTTAGTAAGGTAGTTTGCTTCTTCTAGGGCAGAATCTCCACCTCCTACTACAAAGATGTCAAGGCCTGTAAAAAATGGGCCATCACAAGTAGCGCAATATGATACGCCCTTATTAGCAAATTCTTCCTCACCAGGAGCACCCAATTTTCTATGACTTGCCCCTGTAGAAATTATTATGACTTTTGCCTCGAATTCTCCTTCATCGGTTATAACTTTCTTGACTTTGCCTTCTAGTTCTACTGCTTTTACATTAGCATATTTGATTTCACAAAATTCTTCTGCTTGTTCTAAGACTCTCTCTGCAAGTCCCATGCCTGTTGCTTCAGGTATGGAGCCTGGATAGTTTTCTACAAAAGCTGTTCCTGAAATTTGTCCACCAGCTACAGCTTTTTCTATAATCAATGTCTTTAGTTTACTTCTTCCTGCGTATAAACCTGCAGTAAGTCCTGCTGGACCTCCACCAATTATTATTATATCGTACATTTTTCCTCCTTAAAAATTAAAGCCAGCTTGCCTTAGGGCTTCATACAAAACTATAGAAACCGAATTAGCAAGATTTAGTGATCTATCGATCTTTTTAGTCATAGGTATAGTTAGAATCTTATCCTTGTTGGCTTTTAGTAGAGACTCATCTATGCCTTCTTTTTCTCTACCAAAAATCAAGTAGTCTCCATCTTTGAAAGAAACATCTGTATATTTTTTATCGCTGGGAGTTTCTATCAAGAAGTATCTTTTGTCTTTAACAAATTCCATAAATTCTTCCAAAGAGTCGTGGATTACCAAATCTACCTTCTCCCAATAATCTATACCCGCTCTTTTCAAAAACCTATCAGAAAAGTCAAATTTAAAGGGCCTTATCAAGTGAAGTCTTGATTCAGTAAGGACGCAAGTCCTTCCTATATTTCCAACATTACCTGGATGTTCTGGTGAAATTAAAACTATATTATACATGGTTATATTCCTTAATAAGCTTACAAGCTTCTAATATCCCCCCACTGTCATTATTAGAGACAATATAATCAGCTATTTCTTTGACTTCATCTTTTCCATTTGCCATGGCAAAGGAAAGCTTTGAAATTTTTAACATTTCCAAATCGTTAAGACCATCTCCAATGGCAGCTAGATTATTTCTATCAAGCCCCATTTTGTCAACAAGCCCTTCCAAAGTCTTAGCCTTACTTACTCCTCCTGCCATAATTTCCAAGACCCTATCAAATGACGAAGTAAAGCTAAGCTTATCAGAGAACTCTTTGGCTAACAATTTCTTGAGTTTTTCTTTTCCTAGGGGATTTGTATCGAGATTATTTATTTGAAACTTATAAGCTATGTGCTTTCTATCTTTTAATTCTTTTATAGGATTATCACTTATTGAAAATTTCACTGTATAATGGTCTCTATCATCTGGATCAACTAGTAAGTGCCTAACCCTATCTTTATCAAACTTATTTGAATAATAGGTATCTAAATCATAGAAATGAAAGTCAAGATTATAGGCAAGGGAAATTTCATAGAGTTTTTCTAAGTCTTCATAAGAAATCGCCTCTTGGTAAAAAAGCTTTTTGTAAGATAAACCCATAACTGCCCCATTGTTTGCTATAAGGCAAGGCTTATCATCAATTTCTCTTGCATAATGATAGACTGAAGAGAAAACTCTACCACTACAAAGAAGGACCCTTACTCCACTTGCTTGTAAATCTTTTAGGGCATCTATTGTCTCCTCCCTCAATCTTGATTTAGAATCTAAGAGGGTTCCGTCCATATCAAGGGCAAATAATTTAATCATATTCCCTCCTGTAATATTCGCATAGAACATTCAAATCACACTCTTCGCACAAGGGATTTCTTGCCTTGCACAAGGCCCTACCATGGGTTATTAGCTGGTGATGGGTCTTTCTCCACCTATTTTTATCTATGTTAGCCATAAGTTGTTCTTCGGTTTTTTCTACGTTGTTTGCACAGGCAAGCCCCAATCTGTTGGAGACCCTAAATACATGAGTATCTACTGCTATTGCAGGTATATTAAAAGCATTTGATGCTACAACATTAGCTGTTTTCCTGCCAACTCCTGGTAGTTTCATCAATTCTTTTATATCTTTTGGTACCTTGCTATTGTAGTCCTTGTACAAAATCTTGCTTGTAGCAGAAATATTTTTTGCCTTATTCTTGTAAATTCCTACTGTCTTTATATAATTTTCAATAGTTTTTATATCAGCTTTGGCAAATTGTTCGGGTGTATTCATGTCTTTAAACATCACACTAGTTACCTTGTTTACCCTCACATCAGTCGATTGGGCAGAAAGTATAGTCGCAACTAGAAGTTCGAAGGGAGTCGTGAATTTTAACATCGAATAATCAACATCTGGATACATCTTATCCAAAATTTCCAAAAACTTCTTAATTTGTTTTGAATCTAAAATACTATCACCTCGCTTTTTATTATACTCTTAGCCTCTAAAATAACATTTTGATTGATTAAGAGATTGCCATGTTATATAATAATTAGAGAATTGGAGTGATTTAATGTTTAATTTAAAGAAAAAAGATTTAAAAGAACTGGACCTTATACTTTTGTTTTCTACAATAGCTTTAAGCATAATAGGTCTAGTTGTTCTTTATTCGGCTTATGGTGGTAATATCAAGCCTATTTTGACTCAGTTGTTCGCAACTATACTCGGTTTTCTTATAATCTTAATCCTTTGCACAGTTGATTTGGATTTTATTAAGAGATCGTATTGGTATGTCTACGGACTAATGATTATCCTGCTTATTATGACCCTCGCCTTAGGTCGTGGTCTTGATGAATGGGGCTCTAGATCTTGGGTTTACATAGGTTCTTTTTCCTTCCAACCCTCAGAAATAGCGAAGGTCGGCATCATATTTTCCCTTTCTGCTTTTCTGGATAAGCATAAATTTGATGTCAACGATAGAAAAACTTTAGCAAAGATTATACTTATGGCTGGATTTCCAATAGGTCTTATCCTTTTACAACCAGACTTCGGAACAGCTATGGTTTATGTATTTTTTGTAGCAGCTATGATCTTCATTGCTGGTATTTCTTGGAAATGGATTGGAATATTCGCAGGTCTTGGTCTTATAGTAGGATTTGTAGTTCTTACAAATCTATCCGGTTATAGACTTGATAGAATCGAAAACTTCCTAGACCCTTCAAGAGATACTTCAGGAAGTAACTGGCAACAACAACAAGGACTTATAGCTATAGGATCAGGTATGCTAACAGGCAGGGGCTATCTCAGAGGAAGTCAATCCCAATATGGTTATATACCAGAAAAGGAAACAGACTTTATTTTTTCTGTCCTTGCAGAAGAATTGGGCTTTATCGGTTCTATAATAGTAATAGGTCTTTTTGCAATTATAATAATGAGACTTGTAATAATAGCTAAGACTTCAAAAAATACTTTTATTACAAACATGCTAACAGGTATAGCTGGCCTCTTGTTTATCCATATTTTCGAAAACATCTCAATGACCATTGGTCTTATGCCAGTAACAGGAATTCCCCTTCCTTTCTTCTCATATGGAGGAACCTTCCAGTTAATAAGTCTGATAAATATTGGTCTTGCCCTATCAGCCTCCATGCAAAAGAAGCAATACGACGATGGCATAATAGATGAGGAGAACTTAAACCTTATCAATGTAAGTGTATTAAGTCAATAAAACATACAAAAAGGAGCTATTGAATTTTCATCAATGCTCCTTTTTTAGTTCCCACGTTCTGATGCAATAGCAAGACTTACTACTTCACTTGCCTTTCTTTTTTTCAATTCCCTAATAATTTCTAGAACAGTATTAGCTGTCGTTATTAAATCATCTACAAAATATAGAAAGCTTCCTACTCTCCAAGTATCCACTTAATAAAGGACTTTTTCCTAGCATATGGATTTTCAACTTCAATCCATGCCAAAAATTTAGCCGTATCAAGTTCTATATTTACCACTCCATGCACGCTTCCCACACAGACTTCCTGAGGGAGGGCATCGGCATAAATTTGCCCAGTGCTTGCCCCGTAGGTCCTGTAGGATTCGTTAAGCTGGCTAATATTGACAAAAAGATGGCCCGTTTCCTCATCATATACGAAAAGGTCCCTAGAGCCTCGGTAGAGGTTTTTCCACTTTTCCTTATTGGCCTCGGTGTCATCGTTGTACTTCTTTTCTGGGAAATATCTTGGCAGAGGCAGGTCGGCCTTTTCGTAATAGTCTTTGAAAATCTCCCTAGAATTGTATAAAAAATCAAAATTATTATCTTCTGTATAGATATCCCACTTGTAGTCTTCCTCGCTTTCAAGCCTTAAGGCCATCCTATAGCAAAAATCCAAAAAGAGGGTATTGTCAATACTTTCGTAGATATCTTTATAAAAATCAGCCGACTCTTGGGATTTTCTAAGAATCCTATCAATTATCAAATAATAGGACCTCCTCCTGGCCTCCTTTGGCAGGGCGTAGGACTTGGTATTGGTCGTCCCGATCATAATTGGATAAGGATTATCCCTCCTGATTGATAGATTTGATGTTGAAACTATAAATTCCTTGCCATATTTTTCTGTAGTAAAAAATTCATTGTCAATCTCATCTACGAGGATAGGGTTAACATTTTCCCCTCTAATCCAGTCCAGTAAGTTGTCAATCCTATCCCTTTTTTGGCTATTGCCCCTGGTGCCTAAAAGGTCCTTCCATTGGTAAAAACCGCCCTCGTTGATGCCTGTAAGCTTGGACATAATCGAAAGGAGGGAAGACTTGCCAGAGCCAGCCTCACCACCTATAAAGATAAATTGGGGTATGTCTAGCCTATTTTCAACAATTTCAATCTTATCTCTCAGCTCGTAAATAAAGGGAGAGGTGAAAATGCAGAGGATACTCTCGAAAATCCTCTTGCCATAATCATCTGTATAGGAATTTGCATAAGATTCAAAGCCCTTCATATAGTTATTTAGGCATTTCAAAGACCTAGCGAGGTCTTCCTGGCTGGCCTTCTTGCCAAAGGGGATAAGATTGTTAGAATTAAGGCTAGACCTTACAAAAAGACCTGTCATATCCTTTCTAGAATTTCTCAAATCCCTCTTGCTAAAAAGCTCGACCCTTTCTATGGCAGATGTATTTTCAACTTCCCTCACGCTAATCTTTTCAACCTTTTTCCTAACCTTCTTGCTAATGGTCTCCTTTGAGTAAAGAGCCGGCTCATTCTTTCTCTTATTAATCAGCTCCTTAGCAAGCTCAAAGGACACCTCTTCTGCATCAGCCTTCATTTTTTCATCCCTTTTTTGGGCTGCCCTATCGCTATCGATATTATCAAGCTGGCTGATAAGGGAATCTTCACAAATCCCAAGGCTAATCTTATCCTTCACATCCTCAATTATATCCACCACAGCCTTCTCCTTGATATTAGCCACCTGGTCATTGGAAATAATAAAGACCTCATCGGCAGAAATCTCATCAATAGAAGAAATATTTTTAAAAGTCTTGGCATTAAGTTTCTTGAGGTCTTTAGGTATATAATCAGTCAAAACCTTAGACAGACTATCCCTATAATAAGCCATATAGGTATCAAAATAAGAAGAATCATCAAGGATAAGAATATTTTCAAATTGCATAGAAGCCTTATCAAAGGCCCTCTGAGAAAGATTGGCAGAGCCTAGAACAAGCCTCTTATCGCCCCTATCATTCCACAAGAGATAAAATTTTGAATGAATAAGGTGGCTAGCCGACACCCAGACCTTTAGGGCTCCCCTATCCAAATTAAACTTAGCCTTCATAGCCAACTCATCATAAAATTTAATCGGCTCACCTTGGATTTGGTCAAGAATATTCTCCTTAAGGTGCTTTGCAAGCCTATTAATCGAATCCTTGATATAATCATTGTCAATCCCAATCACCAGCTCACAAGAAGCAAAATCAATTAAATATTTGTTCACAAAAGAAGGAGAAATTGAATAAGTAACCCCAATAAGGTGATCAAAAGTATCCTTATCAAAAATCTCCTCTATAGCCAGGTCCACCTCCTCGCCATCCTTTAAAATATGTAGGGTAGAAATTTTAAAATCATCACTAACATCATCCAAAAAACTCAAATTCCTAGACTCCATAAGCCCTCCTTAGCAAAAATATATCCTAATAAATAGATACCCCAATAAAAGTTTTTAAAAGCAACTGATACAATATAAGGGTAGAAAATAAAAGAAGCTAGCATAAAAAAGAAAATCCCTGGGAGAAGTCACAATCTACAAATTCGCCCAAGGCTGTGGCAGCCAAGAGGCAACCTATGAGAAATATGGGGAGACTTATAGGTTTTGGATAAGCCAACTTGCATAAAATCCATCCAAGAATATAATGAAACTACCATAAAGAGAAGGTTAGAGACAAGCTCGACGATCCTTCAGCAACCTGGAAAAATCTAAGGTGCTAAAGCTTGAATGATGGGGCAGATCGCATCCATCGTCGATGGGTGTTTTTTTCTTCTCTAAAAAGGAGGAAATTATGGAAAAAAGAACAGTAAAAGTAAGTTTCTTAGTAGCAGATGATGACCTAAAAAATGGGGACGCTAAATTAGTAGAATTCTTAGAAAAAGAAGGCTTCAGCGAGCATAACCCTATAGGCTATAGCCCTATATGTCCATGGATTTTTGTAGACCTCAACCAAAAACTCTACGGAAGAGCCATGATCGGAGTAAAATTTGGAACCATAATAGGCGACCACGCCATTAGAGAAGAAGAGTTCTACACCATCTACAAAATATACAAACAATACGAAGGCAAAGACCTTTTCACCTTCAAAAAAGAAAGATTTGACTATAATGATTAGTAAATACTCCCAATATTCATTATGAGATTGAAAACAAAACTACCAAAAAAAGCCAGTAATATGTATGTCTGATACATATCCTGGCTTTTTTGTGATGGGTAGCCTAATTACCACCCCAGCATTGTAAAAATATTATATAAAATAATTCTTATTTGTCAATACTATAAAATTTCATATTTATTATAGACCATAGGCCTCATCAAAATATTTTATTAATTTAAAACAAGAAATTATCTCCCTATATTTTATCTAATAAAGCAGAACTTGTCTACTGGTATTGGCTGGTTTCGCCCATTTTTATTAAACAAGGTATGGGAAAGCCTTAGCACTTTAAATGCTAGGATTTAATAATAATTATTTTCTTACTTTGTAATAGAACTTTCTTAATGCTACAAAGTAAATAATTTTCTCATTAAAATCCTTTTTCCTTCAAAAACTCTTCGTAGAAATCGAAAAATTGGTCATCTATCAAATTTACCCATTGAAACATTATGATAACTTCAAGATATTTCTTTTTACCCCTAATATATTCAATATCTCCTAACTGGTTATATAGTCCATCAATATCGAATCTATTTTTCTTTGGTTTTACGTTGTAAGTGTCGATATATTCGCCTTTTATTCTCCTAGATATAGGCCAGGCTTCTGAATTATCACAAAAATACTCGGCATATCCAAATGCCCATTCCATTAAATCAACATGATATTTTTTTCCAGTCTTACAAACCCAATCTTTAACTTTTTCAGGGAGTATTCCCTTAGCTTCATTACTTAGTTGATCTAAATAGTTCATATTTGTTCTGTTACTTTCATCTATAGTAAACCTATTTAGTTCATCAATATACCTATCTAAGAATGGATATTTTTTTATCAATTTTGCATATAAGTTAAATGACGCTTTTTGCCAGCCTTTTGTATCATAATAAAGGCCAAATGCGATATCCTCATGCAGTCTATTCCTTAATGTCCTTACAAATTTAAGATTTTCATCTATAAATATTTTTACTAACCATTCTTGAGTTTCAATACTATAATCAGATAATTCTTTCCTATATTTTAAGGCTTTTTCATTTAATTCTATTTTTTCTTTTTCTAATTCATCAATATCAATGTATAAATTAAAATATTCAAATACATAATTTATGAATTGATGAATATTATCTATTTTTTTACTTACATCAAACTCGTCTATATTATCTCGCTTTTTTCTCTCTTTGATAAAGTCTTCAATCTTCATAACGACACCATTTTCCGTTTTTTAAACTTTCTTTATTTCAATTAATTTATTACAAATTTTTCTTTATTAATTCCTAGCTTATCTATATCCTATCATGATCAAAAAATAATTTATCTATTTTATCATTGAATAAATTAGCAAAATGCCAGGGACATATATTTTTGATATATATCATGGCTAATTTATTATGGACAATACAATCACTATCTTAGTTTTCAAGATTTTCCCTTAATTATTACTTTATAGCACATAAGCCTCATCAAAATATCAAGCTTGGTCTATTATTAGTTTTATTACCTTAACCAAATAAAATTCTTACGATTTCTCGTTAAGCTTTAATTTTATAATATTATCTTCACATTTATTTTCTATTTTCAAATATCCCTCTGGTAAGTTTAATAACCCTTCAATTTCGTCACTAAACAAATTCACCGAAGATTCATTAAATAAGTTAATAATATCTTCTTTCGAATAATCATTATCTAAAAGTAATTTTATAGCCATTTTAAATATATTTTCATTTAGAGTGTATGGATAATCGCCTGGTTCTTTTTTTCTCCACCCTCTAGAACTTACTTGTCTCATTAAATATTGAAACTGATTATTGGTTATAACATCTAATTCGTTGGCTCTAAATAACATAGCTTGAATAGAAGTTTCCCATTTATTTTTTAACATTCTATAATATTCTAATTCTGTTGGATATTTCCTGCAATCTGCTAAGAATGTATCTCTTGGTAAAAGAAATGAACTGGCAAACTTATTTGCCTGTCTCTCTCTTTCTTTAAACTCCTCATTTGACAACGTCTCAATGTCTTCTGTCCAAGGGTGCAAAAGAATATGTCCTAATTCATGAGCCATGTCAAAATTAATTCTCGCTTTGCCTTTTTTTCCAGTAGCTAGAACAATTATGTAAGTTTCATAATCATCTATATTAATAATTTGACTGTATGCATCAATCTTTCTATCAGGAACATTGACACCTACAACAATTAGACCATTTGATTCTAGAACGTGTTGTAGGTTTTTAATAGGCTCTAATCCTAGATTCCAACAATTTCTTAATTCCAATGCTATTTTTTCAATATAATCATCAGTTAAATCCTCATTATCATGATAAATAGTAGGTAAATTCAACTCAGGAAAATCAATATAATTATATAACGCCTCATATAATGAACCAATAAATTCAACTCTTGTAATTTCTGAAGCTCTACTTTTCTTAGTAGTTGTACTTAAAGCTCTAAAATAAGTTGATCCTGATTTTATATTATTATTAGATTCTTGAGTAAAATAATTTGTAGGAAATTTTAATACCTTAGATAATTTTATAATAGTTTCAAAATCAGGATTTCCTTTATTGTTCTCATATAACGAAAGAGTTTGCTTACTTAAATCAATTAATTTACCTAATTCAGCTAATGTCATACTCCTATATGTTCTTGCTGTTTTAAGTTTCTCTCCATTAAATTTAAAACCCATATCATATACACCTCTTAACTATGTTTTTTCGATTTTTTCTTTTTTAACCCAAGTTTAATTCCTTCATTAGGTTCATGACCTTCCGAATTTGTATTAGCATCATCTGTTTCATTTTCTAAACTTGTTAATTCAAGAACATCTGGTTTAATATATTTCATCAATGATTCTTCATCTTCTATGTAGAAATCTCTACCAAATAAGTACCAGTTAATGTCGGGCACTTTATTAGATTTATAGTCATAGGCAACTATATAATAAGTAAATCTCTTTAAACTAATACCTATATCAGAAAAAATATCATTAAATTCTTTATTATATATCTCATCACCATCAGTATTTGAAGAATCAAATGACAATTGCTTGTGAGGTTTAAATTCACTATTTAAAGAGTTAATAATTGTTTTCATATAGTGGGGAACTTTACGAGACTTATCTTTTGACAATCTTTTTAAATTCTTTGTGCTAGTAATACTTACTAAAGCTTTAGAATTTAAATCTACTAAAATCTGCCCTTTCCAATAGCTTCTCCTAAAGTTGTGTATAAAGTAATCATCAGAAGTAAACATTTCTTCTAATATTGAATATATTGTATCTAATTTTAAGTCCCTATAGCAGTTTGCGGTTTTTAAACCAAGGTTTTGTTTTTTATAGACAAATTCTTGCTCTAACGCTCTAACTATTCCAGTTGCAATTAACTCTTTTAAAGATTCCAAATTTACCTCCATATTTTATTAATTTTAGTATTTACTTAAATTTTATTCCGAACTCAGTTTTTGTCAATATATTTTCATTTTTTTAAAATTTTGTCCAACGCTTATTTCTTCTTTAATCGTAGGACAAAATTCAATTTATGTAATTATTTTTAAAATTTAACCAAAAACTGATATAATAATAGTAACAATTTAATTCTTTACTTTATAAGATTTGAGGTTATTATGGAACAACCGTTGATTGATTTTAACTCTTATCCTTTAAAAATTGCACTAAAGCGTTTGCTTAAGGATAAGGCTACTAAAAAGAATATTATATGGGCGACTAATACCTATGAGGATTTTGGGGATAGTTTTGATGATAGGGCTCAGATTTCTGAGGCTGTTTTTGCTCATGGTTTTGCCCTTGAGCCTAGGACTAGCAAGTCGGCTGAGACCCAGCTTGAACGTACTAGGAAGAAGGCTGAGGTCTACACTCCTAGCTGGGTTGTCAATTTTATGAATAATTATTGTGACGAAGTTTGGTTTGGGAGAAAGGATGTCTTCAATGTCCAAAATGGAGAGAGTTGGGAGCCTGTTAGGGAAAAGATTTCCTTTCCTGAAGGCAAAACCTGGCAGGCCTATGTTGATTCTCCAAGACTTGAGATAACATGCGGAGAGGGTCCTTATCTAGTTTCTAGGTATGATGTAGCGACTAGTGAGCTTATCAGACACACTATTAATAGGATAGGGATCCTCGATAGGAAGCTTAGGATAGTTAATGAAAACACGACAAGCAAGGAAGATTGGATAAAATGGGCCATTCGTGCCGTCCAAGCCTCTTATGGTTATGAATACCAGGGCGATAGCCTTTTGATAGCTAGGATAAATGTTCTATTGACTTTTGTAGATTATTACGAGAGAAGGTGGGATGAGGATGTGGATAAGAAAATCCTTGAAAAGCTCGCCAATATCATTTCTTGGAATCTCTGGCAAATGGATGGGCTAACAGATACTGTGCCCTTTGGCGCACCAGCAGGCGAGCCTGATCAGATGAGTTTTTTGGAAGTAAGAGAAGAAGAGGAAAGCGAACCTGTGGCCTGTAGGATTTTTGACTGGAAGGCCAACAAGTCTCAGACCTTTGTATCAATGAAGGAGAATATATGAAAAAATTTGATTTTGTAGTGGGTAATCCACCTTATAATGAAACCGTAGAAGGTCGAAGCGAAGATCCACCTATTTATCATTTCTTTTATGATGCATCAATAAATGTTGGAAAATTTGTATCTTTTATTACACCATCTAGATTTCTATTTGACACTGGAAAAACTCCATCTAAATGGAATAAAAAAATGTTAAATAGTCCTCATTTTAAAATTTTAGAATATGAACCGGTTGGTTCCAAAGTTTTTCCTACTACTGATATTAAGGGTGGGGTTGCCATTACTTCTTGGGATAATACTAAAGTTCATGAACCAATTAAGATTTTTTACCCTCACTCTGAGATTGAAGATATAGTTAAAAAGGTAAGAAGTATTGAAAAAGTTTTCTTCGATAAAATTATATTTTCTAATACTAGTTATAAATACGATAAATTATTCTATGAGGAAAATCCTGACTTTAAAAATAGAGTATCTGGAGGTTCGAAAAGATATTTATCATCAACTTGTTTTAAAAAATTTCCTGAAGTCTTTACAGATGAAAAACTAGATGAGGATAATGTGAAGATAGTTGGTAGGGAGAATTATAAAAGAGCAACCAAATTTTTTAACAAAGATTATTTGAATCCACCTAGCAACTTCATGTTCTACAAATTAGTACTTCCTAGTTCAAATGGTAGTGGTGATTTTGGGGAAATATTAAGTGAGCCATTTGTCGGAAATCCTAAAGAAGGTTATACCGAAACTTTTGTAACTTTTGGTAATTTTGGTAGTTTTGACGAGGCAAATAATAGTTTGAAGTATATTAAAACCAAATTTGCTAGAGCTATGTTAAATTCTAAAAAAGTTACTCAGGGTAATAAAAATTCTAAAGTTTGGGAAAATGTACCTAACCAAGATTTCACAGAAAATTCCGACATTGACTGGTCTAAGTCTATTCTTGAAATTGACCAGCAATTATACAAGAAATATGGGTTGAGTCCTGAGGAGATTGACTTTATTGAAGAAAAAGTACAGGAGATGGAATAATGACTGAAGCAAAGATTGCTACTACCAAGGAAGTTATACCTGTCTGCTATGCCTACACTACCCCTGAACTTAGAAAGCATGACGGTTGGACCAAAATTGGTTTTACCGAAAGAGATGCTGATGTGAGGATTAGGGAACAGGTGTCTACTTCTGATGTTGATTATAAGTTAGAATGGGCAAATAATGCCGTGTATGAAGGTTCTAATGAAACTTTTGGTGATTCAGATTTTCATAAATATTTGATTAATCTAGGTTTTAAGCGAAAAGAAGGTAAGGAGTGGTTTGAGATTGAACCAGACCTTGCTGAGTTTAATTTTTTCAAATTTAGAAAAAACCGTGGTCTTATAGAAGCCGATGAAAAGCCAGCTTTTTATAAGCTAAGAAACGAACAGGAAAAAGCTATTGCTATGACCATGGATTATTTCAAGTCTCATGACAAGGGCGAATTTCTTTGGAATGCCAAGCCACGTTTTGGCAAGACCCTTGCTTGTTATGACCTTTGTATGAAGATGGGTTTTGAAAAAATCTTGATTGTTACAAATAGGCCTGCCATTGCTAATTCTTGGTATGATGATTTTGTTAAATTTATCGGGCCTGCTAGCGGTTATTTCTTTATTAGCCGTGTGGATGCCCTTAAGGACAAGAAGTTTGTCTTGACTAGAGAAGAGTATAAGGACAAGGTGGACCCTGATAAGACCAAAGGTTATATAGAATTTGTAAGTCTCCAAGACCTTAAAGGTTCAATTCACTTTGGTGGTGACATGCCAAAACTTGAGAAAGTCGCCAACACTAATTGGGATATACTAATAATTGACGAAGCCCACGAGGGTGTTGATACCTACAAGACCGACCAAGCCTTTAACCAAATAATTAGGGCTAATACCCTTCACCTTTCCGGAACACCTTTTAAGGCCCTTGCGAATTTCAAATTTGAAGACGATGCTATTTATAATTGGACCTATGCTGACGAACAAAGAGCGAAGAGAGATTTTGTGGGTGAAGATTTAGAAGAAAATCCTTACGCAAGCTTGCCTAAACTAAATCTTTTCACCTATCAAATCTCAGATATTATCAGAGATGAGCTTGATGACGGGATTGATCTTGACGGAGAAAATGTGGAATATGCCTTTGACCTTAATGAGTTTTTCTCAACAGATGAGAGGGGTGCCTTTGTCTATAATGATGATGTGGACAAGTTCCTAGATGCCTTGACTGATGAAAAGAGGACTAAGTTTCCTTTTTCTACACCAGAGCTTAGAGATGAGATAAAACACTCTTTTTGGATTCTAAATAGGGTTGATTCTGCCAAGGCTCTTAAGAGAAAGCTTGAGTTAAATCCAGTTTTTAAAGACTATAAGATTGTCCTTGCTGCAGGTGATGGCAAGATTGATGATGAGATAATTACAGAAGAGTCTTTGGACCGTGTAAGAGATGCTATAAAAAATTACGATAAGACCATTACCCTTTCTGTTGGACAGCTTACTACAGGTATAACTGTGCCTGAGTGGACAGCAGTCCTAATGCTTGCCAATATGAAATCACCTTCTCTTTATATGCAAGCGGCCTTTAGGGCACAAAATCCTTGCCTATTTTCTAATGGTGGTAAACATTTTAGGAAGAAAAACGCCTATGTTTTCGACTTTGATCCTGCAAGGACTCTTGATATTTTTGAGCAATTTGCAAACGACCTTTCTCCTACCACTAGTGGTGGTGGCGGAGATGATGAGACTAGGAAAAAGCATGTCAGAGAACTTCTTAACTTCTTCCCTGTTTATGGTGAGGACGAAAATGGGGTTATGATAGAGCTTGACGCCGAAAAAGTCCTTTCTATCCCAAGGAAGATTAAGGCTGTAGAAGTTGTTAACCGTGGCTTTATGTCAAACTTCCTATTTGCAAATATTTCCAATATTTTTAGGGCTCCACAAGCAATCAGAGACACCCTAAATAAGTTAAATTCATACAAGGAAGGCAAAAAAAGACCTATTGAAGTTGATGACGATACAGCTGACGAATTAGACCTCGATGAAAATGGCCAAGTAGATATTCCAGAAGAGAAAATCATAGGAAAAGCTCAGGAAGTCTTTGGAAAGAAAATCTATGAAGAAATTGAAGATAGTATAAGCCAGGCTGAGTCTGACTTAATTATCAAAAAAACTCCTCAAAAGACAGAGCTTGAAGATTTTATAGATACTTATAGTAAACCAATAAGTAGTATTATTGTTAATGCTACCAAGGAAGTTTACAAAGAAGACATGACTAGGTCTACAGAAAAGAAAATCCAAAAAAATATTGAAGATAAGGTTGATTCTATTGTAAGAAAAGAATACGAAGGATATGAAATTGAGAAAAACAAAATAGAGCATTATAAAAATGAAGAACTTGCCACTTCCAAATCATCAAAAGAATCAAGTGAGATAGAGAAAAAATACGATGATTTAAGTAGGGAAAAATACGACGAGTTTAGCAAAAAAGTCCAAGAATCGCTTGCTAATTATAATATAATTGAGGATTCTAAAAGTATTGCTATAGCAACCATAGAAACAGATAAGAGAGAAAAGGAAAAGAAGACCGAAGAAGATACAATGAGAGATAAGCTCAGGGGCTTTTCTAGGACTATTCCATCTTTCCTCATGGCCTATGGTGACGATGAGACTAGACTAGATAATTTTGATAAGATTATTCCTAATGATGTTTTCCTTGAGGTGACATCTATAAGTATAGATGAGTTTAAGATGCTAAGAGATGGCTATAATTATCTAGACGAAGAAACTGGTGAAATGAAGCACTATGAAGGTCATCTTTTCAATGAACGTGTCTTTGATGACTCTGTTAAGGAATTTTTGGATAAAAAAGTAAAACTTGCCAATTATTTCGACGAAGAAGTCAAAAGGGATATTTTTGATTATATTCCAGCCCAAAAAACCAACCAAATCTTTACGCCAAGGAAGGTTGTAAACCAAATGCTAGACCTCCTTGAAAAGGAAAATCCTGGTTGTTTTGATAACAAAGACTTTACCTTCATAGACCCATACATGAAATCAGGACTCTATGTGGCAGAAATCGTGAAAAGGTTATACAGAAGTGAAAAAATCAAAGAAGCCTTACCAGATAATAAGGAAAGGCTAAACCATATCTTTGGAAAGCAAGTCTATGGTCTTGCCCCAACAGAGATAATTTACAGGATTGCAAAAAACTTCATCCTAGGTTTTAGTGAAGAAATAGAAATTGAAAAACATAAGCTTAAACTTTTAGATTCTCTAGCAAGCATCCAAGAAGATAGGTTTGAGGAAGATTTGGTAAAATTATATCCAGAACTTAAGGATTGATTGATAAATACGGGTCTGTAAATGATTATTTCATTCACCGTCCTCTCACACCACTGTACGTACGGTTACGTATACGGCGGTTCTACAGTTTAATTTGAACTTTATTGTAATAGCTGACTAGGGATATATAGCCCCTCTCAGCTATTCTTTTGTTAGTTCATTTTTGGTATTTTCTTTTGAGTTAATCTTTTCATGACTGTGTCCAGCTAATTTATTTTCACTTTCCAAGTTTTCTTTGATTGGTCTGGTTAATTTTCTACAGTCTTTGTCATGATTAGTTTCTTTCATAAATTTATACCTCCTGTAGTTCGGCCCTTCCTAGTTTTAACTAGTACTATGACTTCTGCTGACTTCTAACTATTCGTTGTTACTATTGTTTCGCTAGTGAGACCTCATAGGGTTTGGGCATATTCTTTACTCTCATCTATCTGCCACATATACATTTACGTATTCCGTGTAGTTATTGGACTTTACTTTGTTTGGCAAGCTTATCCTACGTAACTGCCTTATGTGATTTCTGTTCGTCGGACCAAGAGTTTGCCTAGGGCTTCCTTCAGATTCCACCTCACGATGGACACCCTTGCCTTTGGCTATGTGTTTCCCACTACCGGGCACACTTAGGACTTACACCTGTTAGAATATGCTCATGCCGAGCGCACCGAAAAAAAGGAGCTATTGAAATTTTTTCATAGCTCCTTTTTTATCAATCCCCACGCTCTGATGCAATAGCAAGACTTACTACTTCACTTGCCTTTCTTTTTTTCAATTCCCTAATAATTTCTAGAACAGTATTAGCTGTCGTTATTAAATCATCTACAAGGAGGATTCTCGCTCCTTCAATATCTCTATCTAGACTAAAGGCTCCACTAAGATTATCTATTCTTTCTTCCTTAGTAAGGGTATGTTGGGCCCTAGTGTTCTTAATTTTCTTGAAATCATCAAGTTTTTCAATATTAAGCTCTCTACTTATATAATCGACAATAAGGCCTATATGGTCAAAACCTCTATGGTTTAATGTTTTTCTTGATGACGGAGAAGCTAAGATATAATCAAAATTTGTAAGAGATTTCTCCCTTATAAAATCAACAGCCATCCTAGCAAAAGTATCAGCAAGTGAGGTATTCCTATTAAATTTATATGAGCCTATCAATTTTTTCATAAAGTCATTGTAAAAATATATACTATAACAAGTATTGCCTGATACTTTAAACTCATTTGCCAAATAGTCTAATTTATCCATGCAAGACTGACACAAATTGTACTTTACTATCTCCTCTCTTTGGCAAGCATAGCATGTTCCCTTATCTAGAAATAATAAATCAATCATTAATTACCTTCCCCATTTCTCTTATCCAGTAAGAAAGATTAGTGAAACGCCTATTCGACCTATTATTATCAACCATTGTCTTTAATATATTCTTCTTACCCAAAAGTATAACAATTTTCCTTGCCCTAGTAACCCCTGTATAAAGTAGATTTCTTGTAAGAAGCATAGGGGCTACTTGCATCATAGGAATTATTAGGCAAGGAAACTCAGAGCCTTGAGATTTGTGAATAGTTATAGCATAAGAAAGATCTAAATCTTTTATGTCTTCCTTCTTGTAACGAATAAGTCTTCCATCATCAAACCTAACATCTAGGGACTCATCTATTGTGTCTATCTTTTCAACAAAGCCTATATCACCATTATAAACACCCTCATCGAAATCATCGCCATGATTTATAGCTTTTAGGTCATAATTATTTCTAACTTGCATGACCTTATCCTTTAGCTTAAAAAGCCTATTATTTACCTTCAAACTTTCATTTTCTTTATTGATTGCTTCTTGAATTTTCTCGTTAATATTAGCTACTCCCCAGTCAGTTTTCTTGGACGGTGAAAGAATTTGTATATCTTTAATAGGATCAAACTTGTAATATTCAGGTAGTCTAACTTTCAAAAGATTAATGAGGTTATCCATAAAATTCCTATTGTCTGCATCTATAAAGAAAAAATCCTTGTCTTTTTCATTTAGGATAGGGTATTTTCCATCATTTATCCTATGAGCATTTACAATAATATTCGACTTACCTGCTTGCCTAAAGATTTTTTTAAGTCTTACTGATTTAATATCTGTATCCAAGATATCCTTTAAGACATTGCCAGGACCAACAGAAGGCAACTGATCACTATCACCTACTAAAATTATGGCTGTTTTTTCGCCGACAGCAGCCAACAAATTTTTCATAAGATGAATATCTACCATACTCATCTCATCGACTATTAGATAATCTTTTTCGATTGGATTATCTTCGTTGTATTCGGCAACAATTTCATCAGGTCTTATTCCTATGAGCCTATGGATGGTATAGGCATCTTCTCCTGTCGATTCTTTTATCCTCTTTGCTGCCCTACCAGTAGGGGCTGCAAGGGCATAGGATAGTTTATTTTTAGATAAAATCTTACAAATGGCATTTATAATAGTTGTCTTTCCTGTACCTGGTCCTCCTGTTATTACAAGGGCCATTGACTCAAAAGCCATCTTTATAGCTTCCCTTTGCTCGTCAGAAAAAACAGATAAATCATAATCGAAGTCAATATCGAAGATATAATTTTCATCAATCTTACTGGCAAGGGCCATGGCTACTGATTTTTCAGCCTTTAAGAGACTGGCACTATAAATATAATTAACATCTTCTATGGCTACTAGGACCAATTTGCCAGCTATAACATCATCATTAATTACTTCTTTTATTTTTTCAACTTCTAATTTTAGTAAACTAGTGCTTTTATCTACTAGATAGTCGAGTTTTAGGCAAGTGTGGCCATTTAGGTCAGCTTCAGCATTTAATACATGATATAGACCTGCTGAAATTCTAAACTTAGATGACGAGTCCATTTGCATATTAAGGGCTATATTATCTGCCATAGCAAAGCCTATTCCCCTTATATCTTCAACCAACTTGTAGGGATTGTGTTTTACTAAATCAATTGTAGATTCTCCATATTTTTGGTAGATTTTCATGGCTAGACTGTATGAAATATTTAGACCCTGAAGATATTCTATACTCCTTCTTGAATCCCTTGTTTCTTCTACAGATAGTTTTATATCCTCTAGCTTCTTTTTTCCTATGCCTTCTACTTCTAGGAGCCTATCAGTATTTTGATAGACAAGATCTATACTATCTTTGCCAAAGGCTTCATAAATTGCATTAGCCGTTTTTTTGCCTATGCCTTTGAGATTGCCCGATGATAAAAATTTTATAATACTAGATCTGCTAGATGGTTTAAGCAAACTAATGGATGAAATATTAAATTGTTCACCATACTTATCATGATAAACTATTTCTCCTTCCATCTCTACATTATCACCCTGATTAAAAAAAGGCATAGTTCCAACACAAGTTATATCAGAATCAGAAGTGTCTACAGAAAGAATCGTGTATCCACTATCATCGTTTCTAAAAATAATGTTGGTAACTATGCCTTTAATCTTCATTTTATTTCCTATTAATCAACGGTAACTCTTTTAATATCAGCACCGAGTTTGCTGAATTTTTCTACTAGATTGCTATAACCCCTATCTATGTGATAGATTTCAGAAATTCTTGTTTCTCCTTCTGCAACAAGACCAGCCATTACTAGGGCCGCTCCTGCTCTTAAATCAGTTGCCTTAACACTTGCTCCATGGAGTTTTTCTACACCAGCAATGGTTGCCCTATTGCCTGATGTTGCTATAACAGCTCCCATCTTTGAAAGTTCATCAACATGCATAAACCTATTTTCAAAAACAGTCTCTTGAATCCTGCTTTCGCCATCACTTACAGTTAGTAAAGCCATGAATTGAGCCTGAACATCTGTGGGGAAACCTGGATAAGGAAGAGTTTGGATATTAGTTGACTTTAGTCTTTTTGGTGCCTTTATATAGATAATATCTTCTTCTTCAATTTCTTTAATTTCAGCTCCAATTTCAATCAACTTTGCTATAACTGGTCTAATATGTGAACCAATTACATTAGTTATTTTAACCTCGCCTCTAGTCATTGCAGCAGCTAGCATGTAGCTTGCAGCCTCTATCCTATCTGGGATTATGGTGTGCCTTGTACCAGTGAGTTTTTCTACCCCTCTAATGGTAATTGTAGAAGTACCAGCCCCCTTAATCTTTGCTCCCATTTTTGATAAGAATGAAGCTAGATCGACTATTTCTGGTTCTTTGGCTGCATTTTCTATTATAGTTTCACCCTCTGCTAGACAAGCTGCCATCATGATGTTTTGTGTAGCCCCAACAGATGGAAAGTCTAGGTAGATTTCACTGCCCTTTAATCCATTATTTGCTTCAATGGCTATCTCATCATCATTTATTCTATTTTCAGCTCCAAGGGCCTTAAAGCCCTTGAGGTGAAGATCTATTGGTCTTGAACCGATATTGCAACCACCAGGAGCTCTAGTATAAGCCTTGTTAAATCTTGAAAGAAGTGGCCCCATAACAACGAAAGAAGCACGCATCTTATCCATCAACTCGTAAGGAGTCTCGCAGGTATTAATTCCACTTGAATCAATTTTAAGGCTATTTTTGTCAAGGTACTCAACCTTAGATCCAAGATGCTTCAAAACCTCTACCATGATTTCAACATCTTTAAGTTCTGGAACACCATCGAGGATGATTTCTTCGGTTCCCAAAACACAAGCTGCGAGAATTGGCAGGGCAGAGTTTTTGGCGCCAGAAATCTCTACTTCTCCCTTCAAAGGTCCATTTGAATTTATAATTAATATCTCTTTGCTCATAGTAAGTCCTTATTTGGTACCGAACAATCTATCTCCAGCATCTCCTAGGCCTGGAACTATATAACCATTTTCGTTAAGATGTTCGTCCAATTGGGCAATATATATATCAACGTCATCGTGCTTTTCTTGAATAGCTTTGATTCCTTCTGGAGCAGCAATAATGCAAAGAAGTTTAATGGACTTACATCCTCTTTCCTTTAATCTTTCGATAGCATCATTAACAGATCCACCTGTTGCAACCATTGGGTCTACTACCAAGATGTTTCTGTTTCCAATATCCTTTGGAAGTTTGCAATAATATTCCACAGGCTTTAAGGTTTCTTCGTTCCTGTACATTCCTATATGGCCAATTTTGGCTGCTGGAAGAACTTCTAGTACCCCATCTACCATGCCAAGACCCGCTCTAAGTATTGGAACAATAGCTTGCTTCTTACCTGCTAGTCTGTAGCCTGTTGTCTTTGCAATAGGTGTTTCTACTTCATATTCTTCGAGGCTTAAATCTTTAGTAGCTTCATAAGCTAGAATCATAGCAATTTCTGTTACCAAGGATCTAAATTCATTTCCACCTGTTCTCTTGTCTCTTATAATACTAATTTTGTGTTTGATTACTGGATGATCTAGTACATTTACTTTTCCCATAACTTCTCCTATAAATATTCAATATTGCCAGCGGCAGACTTTTTCATTCTATTCATTATACTCTTACCTAGGTTATTATCCAAAACTCCTTCTGCAAGAATTAAATCAACTCCCATTTTATCCATTTTCCTAAGAGCTGTAAAAAGAACGTGACTCATTTGGCTTAAATCGTCCCTGTCACCAAAAGAAATCCTATCGAAATCCTTAAATCTTTCCATATCTTCTTCAAATACTAAGACTCCTACATGAAGACCCGAATTCGAATAAGCCCTAGCCTTTTTATAAATAAAATCGGCCGCTCCTTTACCAACATAGACTTGCATCCTTGCCTTTGGTGCATAATGCTTATACTTTTGACCTGGGGACTTTGGAATTTTGTTATCATCAACCAGAGCATCATCAAGTCTAACCTCAGGGATAATTTCCCTAATCATTTCTAAAGTATAATAACCTGGTCTAAGTATAGTAGGCGGATTTTCACTCATGTCAATTACAGTCGATTCTATACCAATATCACAAGAACCACCATCTATGATTAATGGAATTTTCCCATTCAAATCATAATAGCAATCATAAGCATTTGTTGGTGATGGACGTCCAGAGATATTGGCAGATGGGGCTGCAATCGGCACATTAGCCTTCTCTATTATAGCTCTTGCTATTTCATCAACTGGAAATCTTACAGCAACCGTATCCCCCTTTGCCGTTACTACATCAGGGATTAGGTCCGATTTCTTGAAAATCATAGTCAAGGGACCCGGCCATAATTTCATCAGCTTTTTAGCATCGTCATTCACATTCTCTACCAAATTATACAACATATCTATATTAGAAATATGTAAAATCAATGGATTATCTGCTGGTCTGTTTTTAGTTTTAAATATATTTACACAGGCCTTCTCATCTAATCCATTAGCCCCTAAGCCATAAACAGTTTCTGTTGGTATGGCAACGAGCTTGCCTTCTTTAAGATAATTTGCGGCCTTTATTATTTTTTCTTGATCGATATTTTTCCTATCAATCTTTAAAACTTCTGTTTGCATTTTTTCTTCTTTCAATTATCTTCAACTACACAGTAGGTCGGATCCATATGTAAGGTAATCTCAACCCCTGTCTTTTTAATTATTTCTTTTTCAACCTTATCTATCGCCTTATGAACTACTTCAACTGTAAGATTGGATGGGACTTCTACATGGACTGAGCCTGCCATTCTTCCCTTACCATACTCGTGAATTTGCATGTCATGATAGCCCTTAATTAAATCGCAAGACATAATTATTTCGTCAATCTCTTTTTCTATATCTATGTCAATTCTTTTTCCCAACAAGATAGCTATTGTATCCTTAAACATCTCTAAACCTGGATGGAATACAAAAAACGAAATTACTATACCCATTAGGGCATCAACATTAAAGCTTAAGAAATTCTGTATGAAGTCACCTATTATTATTGCGCTTGTTGCTAATATATCATTTCTAGCGTCAAGCATGACTCCAAGATTGAGTTCACTTTCAAACTTCTTGTATAAGGACTTGTTTAATAAGTAAATGTAAACCTTGACGGCATTACTTACTAACAAGATTCCAAGAGATAGCATCGTTAGCCCTTCGAATCTCTCCTCACCAAAACTTTTTACTGAATTAATAAAAAGCATGAAGCCTACATACATTATTATTATGGAAACTAGTAGGCTTATAACATATTCTCCCCTACCATGGCCAAAGGGATGTTCTTTATCAGCTGGTTTCTTGCTGATATTAGATCCCAAAAGTGCCATAAGTGATACAACAGAATCAGATAAGTTGTTGAAAGCATCATTTACAATGGCTTGAGAATGTATTACAAAACCAATACCCGCCTTCATTGCAAAGAGCAAGATGTTTATAGCTATACCTATTGATGATGATAGGGAGATTATAGAAAGCCTATAGGTGAATTCATCTTTTTTTGCGGAAGCCTTTATAAACTTCTTTGATAAGAATTCAAACAACTACTCATCCTCGCCTATTTTTTCTAATTTTCTAGTTTGATCTTCTGCTATAAGAGAATCAATCATCTCACCGATGCCACCATTAAGGAAGTCATCTAATTGATAAATAGTCTTATTTATTCTATGATCTGTAATCCTACCTTGTGGGAAATTGTAGGTTCTAATCCTCTCAGACCTATCACCTGTTCCTACTTGGCTTTTTCTATTATCAGCTATTTCTTTATTTCTTTTTTCTTCTTCCAATTCATATATACGGGCAAGAAGGATTTTCATAGCTTTTTCTTTGTTCTTGATTTGGCTCTTTTCATCTTGCATACTTACGACTATGCCTGTAGGTATGTGGGTAAGCCTTACAGCTGAGTCTGTTGTATTTACTGATTGGCCTCCATTACCTGATGACCTAAAAACATCTGTTCTAATATCATTAGGGTCTACATGAACATCTAACTCGTCTACTTCTGGAAGTACAGCAACGGTTGCAGTTGATGTGTGGATTCTGCCACCAGATTCAGTCTCTGGGACTCTTTGTACCCTATGAACTCCAGATTCATACTTAAATCTAGAATAGGCTCCCTCACCCCTAACCATAAAGGTAGCATCTTTAATTCCACCGACTCCTTGAGGAGTAACTTCTACATCTTCTGTCTTGTAGCCTTCCTTATCGGCATACATATGATACATCCTATAAAGATCTCCAGCAAATAGCCCTGCCTCATCTCCACCAGCACCAGGCCTGATTTCAACTATTACATCCCTAGAGTCATTAGGGTCCTTTGGTATTAGGAGAATCTTCATCTCTTCATTGTATTGATCAAGAAGTTTTTCATTTTCTTTGATTTCTTCTTTTAGCATATCAATCATATCTTGATCATCAGCTTCATTTATAAGTTCTTTGTTCTCTTCGATTGTAGATTCAGCATCTTTTATTTGATCGTACTTTTCTACGATTGGTTTAAGAGAATTGTATTCCCTAGTTATTTTAGTCAGTCTGCTAATGTCCGCTAAAACTTCAGGATCAATCATCTTTTTCTCTAAATCCTTGTAGTTTTCCTTAATATGTTCAATATTTTCAAACATCTTTTATCCTTTCTCAGCGATTATAAATCTATCAAAATCATTATAATCCTTAATACATATTATATTTTTAAAATCAGATTCGTTCAAAAGTGAGCTAATATCAGACTTTTGGTCATATCCAATTTCAAAAACGAGCCTTGCTCCTTCATTCAAATATGAGCTTGCATCTTTTATTATCCTCTTATAAAAATAAAGACCATTTTCTTCAGCTAAGAGGGCTGATTTTGGCTCATAGTACAAAGTCTTATCAAGCTTTTTAAAATCCTTACTATTTATGTAAGGAGGGTTTGATATTATTATATCGAATTTTCCTGAAATTTCTTCAAATAAATCAGATTTTATAAAAGAAACATTGGAAATTTTTAATCTTTTTTTATTTTCCTCTGCCAAGGACAAGGCCCTATCCTCAATATCACTAGCAAGAATATCGCTAGCTTTTAAATTCTTAGCCAAGCTCAATGCTATAGCCCCACTACCTGTGCCTATATCAAGTATTTTATCTTTCTTAAAGGGAGCTTTAATTAGATAATCAACGATTATTTCGGTTTCAAATCTTGGTATCAACGCCCTCTCGTCAACTTTAAAATTTAGACCGAAGAATTCCCATTCGCCAATTGCGTATTGAAGAGGATAGCCTTTTTCGCATTTATCTATTATCTCTTCTAGCTTGACTCTTATCTCGTTATTAAGTTCTTCCCCACTTCTTAGGATAATTGAACTTTTGTTAGTATTTAATAGGTAAGTGAGGGCTATTAAGCTTATTTCATAATTTTTATCTAAGTAATCTTTTATGGTCATTTTTGTATTTCTTATTTTTAACACAAAAATAAGGTAAGTCGCCTTACCTTATAATTTCTACTATTTTCTACCGTATTTCTTGTTAAATTTATCAACATTTCCACCACGTTCAGCATTTCTTTGTTTTCCTGAGTAGAATGGATGACAATTGCTGCAAACTTCTACTTTGATTTCTTCTTCAGTAGAACCTACAGTAAATTCATTTCCACATGAAATACAAGTTACTTTAGCTTCGTGATATTCTGGATGTAATTCTTTTTTCATATGAACACCTCATGTTTCTTCTTTCAATAAGCAATTAGTATTGTACCATCTATCCATTAATTTTTCAAGACCTAATAAGAATTATTAATCAAGTCAATAAATTGACTGTTATTTTCCGTCCTTTTCATCCAATCAATTAGCTCTACGATTGATTCAGCATTGGACATATTAGATTTTCTCAATTTGAACACAGCCTCAAGTTCCTTATCAGTTAATAGTAAGTCTTCTCTTCTTGTAGAAGATTTTTCGATATTGATTGCTGGGAAAATCCTCCTATCTGCAAGCCTTCTATCAAGATGAATTTCCATATTACCAGTTCCTTTGAACTCTTCAAAAATCATATCATCCATTCTAGAACCCGTATCAACTAGGGCGGTAGCAAGGATGGTCAAAGACCCTCCTCCTTCAATATTTCTTGCAGCTCCAAAAAATTGCTTTGGGCCGACTAGGGCAAGGGGATCAAGTCCTCCTGATAGGGTTCTACCTGATTGGGGGGTCATAATATTATAGGCCCTTGCAAGTCTTGTTATGGAGTCGAGTAGTATTACCACATCCTTTTTTTCTTCTACAAATCTCTTAGCTCTCTCTAGGACCATCTCAGCCATATCAATATGATTTTGAGGTGGCTTATCAAAGGTAGAGGCTGCTACTTCTGTTCTCATCAATTCATTTGATGGATCCCTATATTCATTGACATATCTAATAAAATCAGTAACTTCTTCTGGTCTTTCGTCTATAAGAAGGACAATTATTTTGATATCATCATAATTTTTTTCTATTGATCTTTCTATATCTTTGATGAGGGTGGTCTTACCTGCCTTGGGTTGGGAGACAATCAACCCTCTTTGGCCACGACCGATTGGACTAATAAAATCTATGATTCTTTCTGAAAAATGTTCTCTGCTTGTTTCTAAAGAAATTTTCTCGTTTGGATAAATTGGAGTTAAATCTTCAAAATAAGGCCTATTGTAGGCCACTCCAGGATTGATGCCATTGACATCTGATACAAATATTAGTGGGGCAAACTTGTCTTTTGCGTGTTTTTCTCTGGCAATTCCTCTTATGTAATCCCCAGTTTTTAGTCGAAACATCTTTATTTGCTTAGGTGGGACGTAGATGTCGTCATCTCCACTTTCATAAAGCTGGGTTCTAAGGAATCCATAACCATCAGGTAGGATTTCTAATATTCCGTCACAGTCAAATTTGTTGCCTAAATCATTTTCTGCTTCTTCTTTGCTTTCTTCGCTTCTCTTATTTTCTTCTTCCTCTATTAGCTTGATTAGCTCATCTTTTCTGTATTTGCTTACAGATTCTATGCCCATTTCCTTGGCTAATTCTCTTAATTCTACTAGTTTTTTTTCTTTTAGTTTATCCATATTTTCCTTTTAAGAAAAAGAGGACCATAAGGCCCTCCCATTTTCTTTTTTTATTTTGCACTATTTGCAGAACCGAACATATCGATTTTTTCTTCTACTTTATCAATTACTGCTTGTGTTCCGTCTGCTAATAATTTTCTTGGGTCAAAGCCTTTACCTTGTTTATCTTTACCTGCTTCGATGTATTTTCTTGTAGCTTCTGCAAAAACAAGTTGACATTCTGTGTTTACATTAATCTTAGATACGCCTAGGCTAATAGCTTTTTTGATTTGATCGTCAGGGATACCTGTACCACCATGAAGAACTATTGGCATTTTTACTGCATCAGAGATTTCTCTTAATCTATCAAAGTTAAGTCCTTGCCAATCAGCTGGATAAACACCGTGAATATTTCCGATTCCTGCTGCTAAGAAGTCGATTCCTAATGAAGCAATTTTTTTACATTCTTCAACATCAGCAAGTTCTCCTGCTGATCTTACTCCGTCTTCTTCTCCGCCGATTCCGCCAACTTCAGCTTCAACAGACATTCCTTTAGAATGAGCTAATTCTGCGATTTCTTTTGTTTTTTCAAGATTTTCTTCTAATGGGAAGTGAGATCCATCGAACATTACTGAAGTAAAACCAGCTTCTATAGCTTTCTTAGCTCCTTCATATGAACCATGATCTAAGTGAATAGCAACTGGAACAGTAATTCCCATCTCATCGTGCATAACCTTAACTAGATCTGCGACAACTTTAAAGCCACCCATATATTTGATAGCTCCCTCAGAAGCAGCTACTATAACAGCTGTTTGTTTTTCTTCTGCTGCTTTTAGGATTGCCTTTGTCCATTCAAGGTTATTTGTATTAAAATGGCCAATTGCATATCCATTTTCATAAGCTTTATCTAACATTTCTTTTGCATTAACTAACATATTGTCTCCTTATAGTTCTTATTCAAATTATCTTACACTATAATAATACCCTAATTCTAATTAAAAGATAGGTCTTTTTTGACGGACTTAATGATTTTATCTATTGCTTCATCAGATGTGATTTTTTCATTTTCCATCAAGGCTCTTGTAGAATATTCAACAATATCGTCTGATGCATCCTTTCCAACGGTGATTCTATAAGGAATACCAATTAAATCTCTATCATTGAACTTAACTCCAGCTCTTTCTTTTCTATCATCTAGGAGGACATCTATTCTTTCTTCCTTGAGTCTCTTGTAAATTTTCTCTCCGAGTTCTTTTTGCTCTTCATTGTTTATATTTACAATAGTTACTATAGCTTCGAAAGGAGCAACAGATGTTGGCCAGATTATACCCTTATCATCATGGTATTGTTCAACTATGGCTGACACTGATCTTGTTATACCGATTCCATAAGATCCCATGATAAAGGCTTGTTGCTTGCCATTTTCGTCTAGGAAGTAGGCCCCTAGGCTGTCAGAATACTTTGTTCCTAACTGGAAGATATTTCCAACTTCTATACCACGAGCTTCTTTTAGGATGCCTGAGCTATCATAGGCCATATCTCCAGCCTTTGCAGTAAGCAAATCTTCGACAATTTCTCCATCAAAATCTCTGCCGAAGTTTGCGTTGATGTAGTGGTAGTCAGTTTTGTTAGCTCCAACAAGGAGGTTATTTATTTTAGTTAAAGACTCATCAATTAAAACTCTAACGTCATCTCCAAGACCTATTGGTCCAGTATAACCTGCCTTAGCCTTAGTGATTTTTTCAATTGTTTCATCATCAAGCATCTCAATTTCATGTTCTGGGACTTTTAGATAGGAAATAAGTTTAGCCATATTCAATTCCCTATTGCCTGGAACGAAGACGATGATAGGCTCACCCTTAACCAAAAGATCGACTGCCTTAGCTGTTTTTTTCTTGTCTATATCCAAGAACTCACAAACTTCTTCGATTGTTGTTTTTCCTTTGGTCTCGACTAGTTTAAGCTCTTTTTCTTCTTCTATAATAGGATTTACTTTAAATCTTGCTTTTTCGTCTGTAGCTGCATAGTCTGAATCATCAGTATAAAGAATTACTCCCTCACCTGTTTCAGATAGGGCGATAAACTCGTGGCTCTTTTTTCCACCCATGCTTCCAGAATCACCTTCAACGATTTTATAGTCAAGACCCATCCTGTCAAAGGCTTGCTCATAGGCATCCCACATTTTTTGGTAGGATACTTCAAGGCCTTCCATATCCTTATCAAAGGAGTAGGCATCCTTCATCAAAAAATCCCTTGATCTATTGATACCAAATCTTGGTCTTTTCTCATCTCTAAATTTATCTACTATTTGATAAATATTTAGTGGGAGTTGTTTGTAAGAATTAAGCTCGTCTTTGATTAGACTAGTAAAAGATTCCTCAGCTGTTGGCCCTAGGCAATATTCTCTATCATGTCTGTCTTTTATTTTGAACATTTCAGGACCAAAGGTCTCCCATCTTCCTGAGGCTTCCCATATTTCTCTAGTTTGAAGGATAGATGTAGAAACTTCTATAGAATCATAATCTTGCATAGCTTCTCTTACTATAGCTTCAATCTTGTTAACTACTTTCTTTCCAAGTGGTAGGAATGAATAAACACCACTTGCTTGTTTTCTAATAAAGCCCCCCCTAGTTAAAAACTTGTGGCTTTCAGTTTCTGCATCTACTGGATCTTGCCTTAATGTTGGCATATAATATTTTGATAATTTCATTTTTCACCTATATCTTTCATTGATAGACCTATTCTTTCCTTTTTTTTGTCTATCTCTACAACTTTAACATCAACAATTTGCGCATTCGTCAAAACTTCGCGTGGATTTTTGATAAATTTATCGGAGATCTTAGAAACATGGACAAGGCCATCGACACCTACACCTATATCGACAAAGGCTCCGAAGTCAGTTATATTTCTAACCTTTCCTTTAAGAATCATACCCTCTTTTAGGTCATCTATCCCCATTACTTCCTTGCGAGTTAAAACTTCAGGATTATCTTCTCTCGGATCCCTACCGGGCTTTTTAAGCTCGGCGATTATATCTTTAAGGGTCGGAAGCCCAACATCAAGCTTACTTGCCAAGCTTTCTAAATCCAAATCGTCAAGCGAGTGCTTATTTATTTCCTTGGCAATCTTGTAGGATTCGGGGTGGACTGCGGTATTATCCAAAATTTCCGGAGAATCAGGAAATCTCAAAAAGCCTGCACATAATTTGTAAGTCTTATCTCCTAAGCCCTTTACAGTCTTTAAATCTTTCCTATATACTAACTTACCTTCCTTAAAGTCTTCCTCGATTCTTTTTGCTAGGCTCGGGTTTAAACCTGAAACATAGCTAAGAAGTTTATAGGAAGCATTGTTTATGGTAACTCCTACCTCATTAACCGCATCTTCTACAACCTTGGAAAGTTCTTCATCAAGTTTTTTAGAATCAAGGTCATGTTGGTATTGACCAATACCTATGTGCTTAGGCTCAATTTTAACAAGTTCAGCCATAGGATCTTGGAGCCTTCTTGCCATTGATATAGCTCCTCTAATAGTAACATCGAGATTTGGAAATTCCTCTTCTCCAAGTTCAGAAGCAGAATATACAGAAGCACCTGCCTCATTTACTATGGCATAACTAAGATTATCCACTTCTTTGACTAACTTATTTACAACAAGTTCGGTTTCCCTAGAAGCTGTGGCATTACCCAGAGCAATGAGACTTACCCCGTATTTTTCAATGAGGGACTTTAAAGTTCCGATTGCCTCCTTTTCTTTATTGTGGGGCTCAACTGGATAGATGACAGCAGAATCTAAATACTTACCGAATTGATCTACAACAGCAACCTTACATCCTGTCCTAAAACCTGGGTCAAGACCAATAACCGCTTGTCCCTTGATAGGTCTTTGCAAAAGATAGGGCTTGAGGTTGTTGCCAAAAACTTCTATAGAATCATCCTCAGCCTTTTCTGTTATATAATTTCTCATCTCAGTTGTAATAGAAGGTAGCATAAGCCTCTTATATGCATCATCTACAGTTTTATCCAGAAGGAAATTTTGATAATCATTAAAATTCTTATCTTTTCTGTACAAGTCACCTATTAACTTTTTGTTATAATTATCTGTAAATTCAATCTTAACACTAAGGGCATTTTCCTTCTCAGCCCTATTAATAGCTAGGGTTTGGAAAGACTTCATTTCCCTAAGTTTTTTATTAAAATCATAATAATTCTCATAAAGACCACTTTCATCTTCCTTCAAAGTGGCTACAAGCTTTGCCCTAACGAAAGCATCCCTTCTAATGATATTTCTAGCCATTATATTGTTAGCAATATCTTCGGCAAGGATATCTAAGGACCTTTCAAGAGCATCCTCTTTTGTATCTAGTCCTTCAACAAGATATTTTTCTGCTTCATCTAGGCCTTCACTTTCGCTTTTAGCTTCATTCATTAGAAAATCCAAAAGCTTATCAAGACCAAATTCACGGGCGATATCAGCCCTTGTCTTTCTCTTTGACTTGAAAGGAGCGTAAATATCCTCAAGTATAGCTAGAGTATTTGTAGAAAGAATTTCCTCCCTCAACTGATCGGTAAGCTTGCCCTGACCATCTATAGCATTAATAATCTCTTCCTGTCTCTTCTCAATATTTCTATACTTCTTGAGATTTTTTTCTATATCCCTAATCTCAACATCGGACAAATTACCTGTAACTTCCTTCCTATACCTGGCTATAAAAGCAACAGTAGAGCCTTCATCCAAGAGATTTGTAACAGCATCTATGCTTTTTTCGCTAATCTCTAATTGTTTTGATAAAATTTCTGTAATATTCATAAAATACTTAACCTAATAACTCCTAAAAAGGGAAAAGATAGGCACAAAATCCTATCCTTATCCCCACTATTTAAAATTAATTTCCAGTAATAAAATTAATTTTGTACTTTGGAAAATTCATACTAATAATTTTACCACCAATATTTTGATAATTCTCTTCACTAAAATCAAAAATATTCGATGGATCATAAAGAACAATCTTAGACTCTTTTATATCAGAAGGAGCGACAATAAGCTCAAACTTGTAGGCTTGTCTATCCTTAGAATACTTTATCAAAATATCAATAAATCTCCCATAATCGTACTCATTAGTATGCCTAAACTCTAAATCAACCTTATATTCCTTCTCTTCAACGATATTGAACTTAGCATTCCTACTAGTATATGAGGTAACTTCACCCGTTTCTATATTAGTAATCCTAATAGTAGTTTCATTAAGAAAAGACTTATCCTCCCTGCTAACCATATGGATAATATCGGTATTAGAAAGTTCTTTTTCTATCTTTTCAATCTCTCTTTCCTTATCTTGAAGCCTAAAAAGATCATCTCTCAAATCCTCAACCTTATCAGGCTTTTTACTAGCAACTAGCTTAGGCTTTAGACCAGAAAAAATCTTAACATCATCATCAAGACTTTTTCTTACCTTCCTATCAGCATTAATGCCCTTAGCCTTAGAATCCTTGGTCTTCTCATTAAGAAATTGGTCAATATCATCAAACTTCATCTTATCATTCACAAGCCTTATATCCTTTTCATTAAGATGCTTGTAGGTAG
The DNA here is from genome assembly GCF_947087635.1 of Anaerococcus tetradius. Lineage (NCBI taxonomy): Bacteria > Bacillati > Bacillota > Tissierellia > Tissierellales > Peptoniphilaceae > Anaerococcus > Anaerococcus tetradius. Next base: position 1,725 of record NZ_CAMUDP010000012.1, on the reverse strand, counting down.
AAAATAAAGTCCTAAAAATCATATACAAAAAAGACAAAGAAGTAAAAAGACTCTTTAAAGCCTTTGGCAACAAATTATTACTATCGACAATACTAACTATAATCATAATTAAAAAAGGCAAAGCTCCAGTATAGCTGAAAAATCCATTCTTCCTAGCTTTATACTCACTAGCCTTAACCAAATTAGTAGACGACTTAACAAGAATTTTAATAATCCTAATAACAAAAATAATACCGCCAAGTAAATAAAAACCAGCAATAACATTATTTAAAATAGGAAACATACCATACAAGTCGATTGGCAAAGACCTAATCCCATAATCCACTGCAAAAGTTAGTCCAAGCAAAAATAAACCACTCTTCCTAAAAGCCTTTGAAATAGCAAACAAAAGCAACAAAATCACCGCAAAAAATATTGGAATTAGCGTTATTTGATTGTAGGTTAATACATTTCCTATATCATTAAAAACATTTGTAAAATCCATAATAACTCCATACTAATAATTATATCAAATATCCTTAAAGATACAATAAAAAATTAAAAGTGCTTACAATAATCAAAAAATATGATATCATATATATATGCTAGAATAGCTCAAGTGGTAGAGCACCGGTATCGTAAACCGTAGGTTGCAGGTTCAAGTCCTGTTTCTAGCTCCATTTTTAATTCTGAAATAAAACAATGAAACTACTTCTTAATGTGATTCTTGTATCTTAATATTACCTTAAAAAAATAAAATGTATCAACCTTTACCCTTTTATATGTACCTCTTTACTGGACAAACCAGTAAGGAGGGTACATATCATTTTATAAGGATATAGGCTGATACACAAAAATTTTACAGATATCTTTTAAATTTTACACAATATTATGGACTTGACTATTTGATTAGTTATAAAATCAATGATTTATTAAATCAATACTTTTTTTCAAAAATACTTTCAAACACCTCTCCTTTATCTATTAGTCTATTATTTCTTGCTTTTTTTGTTCATTAAGTTTTTTCTTCAATTGTCTGTTTTGATTTTGCAATTGCTTAATGCTTTCTTCTTTCTTTTCGATTTGCTCTTCAATACTTAACTTCATTCTTTTACTTGTCATAATGTGTCCTTTCTTACAATAAAAAAACGACTAGATTTTTATTTCTAATCGTTTTTCACCTTAGTGTTTTAATACAATTTGTTTTGTTGCTTCTATTTTTTTATCTGCCCATATTACAACATCTTTTATGATAAGCTTCTTAACAACTTTTATGAATTTATCCATAAATATATAATCAATCTCATCATCTAGTGTCGGTAATACTATCTCCAATTTTTTCATCTTATTCCAAGTTCCCATATCACTATATGAGTATATTTTAGAGAGGTAACTCATTGATGAAACAAGGTATAAACCAACTTGTTCATTCTTTATTGAAACCCCACTAAGTGAAAATACATGATTGTGTGTTGCCATTTTATAGTCAAAATTTCTATAAAAGGCATTGCCCCAAAAGTCAACTGTAATTGTGTTCGATGGGAATATTTTTGCACATTTATCTGTTTTCCCCTTAATGCCGTTATTTTGTAGACCTGAATTAATAAAATATGTCCCTCTACCATTTATATCCGACTGTTGTAAATCAACATCGCCAGTTTCAGCACTAAATATATTTCCTAATCTAATCTTGTCTGTCTGTCTGTCTGTCTGTCTGTCTGTCTGTCTGTCTGTCTGTCTGTCTGT
>NZ_CAMUDP010000011.1:0-65275 GCF_947087635.1 Anaerococcus tetradius | reverse complement strand
CTAGGAACTTACGGACCAATCCTAAGGATAACAATCACTTAGAACGGAGAAGTTTGACTCGGCTGCTATTTAGAAGGTTCAATAATAATTATTTAGACTGATAATTCAGTCTTTTTTTATTGTTATTTTTGCTTTTATATTTAATATTATTTAGTTAGTTTAAATGAATACTAATATATCACGCTAATAATATATAATAGTTTAATTAATATTTGACATCGATTTCTGATTATGATAATATAATATAAAGGAGGATACCTATACTTTATATCAAGTTCGGAGCTACTCGTATAGGTCAAAAATTATGAAAAATAGGTTAAAAAATATTCTAGTTACCTTGAGTGTTGGAATATGTTTTCTATGTTCAGTAGTTGTTGGAGCAAATGGTTACAAGGATGTTGATTTTAATTTTGATTTTTCAACTTTATCTGGTCCAAGATATACAGTTTCAGAGCGTAAAGATACTACTTCTCCAGCATATGCATATGTTAAACATTTATCACATGGAAGAGAGTGTTTATTTAGTATAGTTTATGCTGATAAATCTAAGAGCTATTATACAGAAGAAGTACGTGTTGATGAAGATAATATATGGTACTGTATATCTTCTAATGTTGTTGAAGATGCTGGTCCTGGTTGCTACGTAAGATTACGTGGTGATAGATTAGGTGTTGGAAGTATGAATGTATCTGGCTGGTGGTCAGCAGATTCTCACAGGTGTGAAAAATAGTGCATGAGTAAAAATATTAAAAAGTACTCTATAATATCGATATTTATTATAGGTCTTGTTGTAATAGCTTCTTTTTTTATCAAGGAAAATAAATCTAGCGAAGATTCCTTACACGTTGAGGAGAGAGAGAAAGATACTGAAATCGCTTCCAAGCTACTTACAGATGAGGAGAAAGAAATTCTAGAATTCTTATCAAATGTAAGCTACCCTAAGGGTGTATACAAATATGAATACAAGATGAAAAATGATGAATTTGATCAGTATGTATTTGTTTCAGCTGATGATAGATCCCTCTATATAGACGATGGACTCTACATCTTATCTGATGGGAAGAGTCACTATGTTATATCAGATAAGTCTAAAAAGTTTTGTGTAAGAGAAGTTGACAAGGGAAAAGATGTTGATAAAGCTCCGAACGACAAAAATGAAATTGATTACAGGATGTTCTACGATGAAGATAAAAATAGGATTCCTGAGCTAAAAATTTACAAGAAAGACGATAATTATATTATCGAAACAGACAGGGGCTATAGTAAGTACGATAAGGATGGAATATTAATAGAACAAGGTGGGATTTCTGGTGGAAGTAAGTATGTTCAAAGCTTGGTTGAATATGACAAAGACTTTGACAAGTATTACGAAGATGCTCTTTCAAAGATAAATATTTACGAGAAAGTGGACACTACCAGTGAGGTATCACCGAAGTAAGCTGAAGGATTGTTGAAACTTATTAAGAGCTTGGCTAAATATGAGTTACAACAATCCTTATTTAATAGGAGCTATTATGAAGAAATTTTTGTTAGGGCTTGTGGCTATTTTTGTCTTATATCTGCCTTTTGGTATATATAGGGCAAATAAGGGTAAGCCACATGATATAGAGATTAAAAATTATAAGATTGATGAGGAAATAAATTACGGGGACCTATCTATAGTAGTTAAAGACTATGACTTTATACAAAACATTAATAAAAAAAGGAAAGCCTATTCTTTAAGGGTAAAATACCAAGTTAGAAATAATACTAACAAGAAGTTAGATTCAAGTAAACTTATGTATGGCATCCAATATAGAAATGGATTTAGAGATTCGATTGTCCAAAATCTAAAGCCAGGAGAAGATATACCAGTTAATATAGACCTTGATATTTATGATCATTATTATGGAGATGATGATTTTATAATAGAGGCAAAGGGCTCTAAGGAGTTTTATTTGTATTATTCTGTATTTAGTGAGCAAGATTACAGAAAGTATCCCTCATGTTTGAGGATGCCTATGGATGCTTATGCTAGTAAGTACAAGGCCAAGCTAGATGATGGTATTTTTTACTATGAGCTTGTGGAAGTAGGTGCTTAATATGAAGTTTTTTAATATCAGAGTGTTCAATAAGAAAAAAATCGGAATTTTCCTTTTCTTTTTGTTATTAATCAATTTTATATCCTTTACTTCCTACCCGATCGGTGATGTTTTCGATAGGAGGCTCTTACAATCGCCATGGACAGAGAGTGTCATGGTAAATATGGAGACAGCTTCGTTTTTGAATGCTGTATATGTATTTGTTTTTTCAGGTTTTATCTATGCTGATGCTTTTGTTATTGATAATAATACGGGATTGACAAATATAATTGCCAGCAAGCTAGATTATAAGAAATATATAAGAAGGACCCTGCTTTATAATTTCGTTATAGCTGGAATATTTGCTATTTTACCTGCCATAGTTAATCTACTCTTGTGGTTTACTGTAAGAGCAGATGTACCCCTAGTTTATTTTAACATAATGAATATTGGTAGGAGTGACTTATTTGCGGATGTATTTTTAAAAAGCAAGTTAGTATTTTATATCCTTCATTTCCTGAAAATATTCTTGTGTGGAGGCTTGATTGCCACATTTGCAATCTATATAAATACCAAATTTAACAATAGGTTTTTGGGGAGTATGATACCCTATATATTAGATTTAATCATATATATTTGTGGAGGCTTCCTCGGTGCGAATTCTCAAATTGCAATATTTCAAATTTTATATAGTATAGTAAAGCCTGATTATATGACTTTGTTTGTAAGTATTGTATTCTTAGTGCCTAGCATAATTTACTTCATAAACTATAGCAGAAGGGGTGACCTATTATGAGAAAACTTTTGGCTAGAGATCTAAAATATATAGTTAATAAATCGAAAAAACTTATGTTAATATATCTATTTCTTATAGTTCTAAGTCAGTTTTTTATCCTACCTCATGGCGATTATAATTCTATGGAGCTTTTTATAGGACTATTATTTGATGGTGGTTATATAGAATCCTTTAGTAATTTCGAACCTCCTATTACGTGGCTTTTGTTTCAGTTGATACCAGTATTTGTTGTATCCTTTGTAACATATCAAGACCATATTGACAATGCCTCCTATATATTAGTTAAGACTAGATCTAGGAAGATGTACTTTCTATCCAAAATATCATCTGGGATTATAAGTATAGGAATAATTAACGTCTTTGTTTACCTACTTGTGATTACTGATACTTTTTTGGTATCTAGTTTTGATAAAGCTTATTTCATAATATTTACTAGGCTTATATTCTCCTATATAGTAACACAATCAATCTTATTTGCCATTGCCTTTATATTGGCTATTGTGTTTGGATTCAAAGCTGGTGTAGCTTCTACACTTATATTTTTGGTCCTAAGTATGACTAGTAATTTCAAAGGCTTTATTGGTCAGCAGACCCTAGCCTTTAAGACTGATGTGATGGGTGGATATATAAGTATGGTTGATAATTTAATAGTATGGCTAGTCTATATAATTTTGATAATTATAGGTTCAGTCCTAGTATTTAGATCTTATAATTTCTACGGAGGAAGCAATGATTAAAGTAAGTGGAGTTAATAAAACTATAAAGGGAGCGAAGATTCTCAAAGATATAAATTTAGAACTTTACGAGGGTAGGGTTTATGGTTTTCAGGGAAGAAATGGATCAGGTAAGACCATGCTCTTTAGGGCCATGGCAGGGCTTATTACAGTAAATAGTGGAGAAATCATCGTGAATGATTTGAAACTCGATAATAAGTATTTCGCAGAAGATTTGGGGCTTCTCTTAGAAAATCCTTCCTTTCTAAAAGATTTATCTGGCTATAAGAATCTAGAAATGATAGCATCTCTTAGAAATATAATTGGCAAAGAAAGAATTGAAGAAATCCTAAAACTTGTAGGACTGTTTGATGCCAAGGACAAGGATTTTGGCAAATATTCTCTAGGTATGAAGCAAAGACTTGCCATAGGCCAAGCTATAATGGAATATCCTAAGATTTTAATGTTAGATGAGCCAACCAACGCTATAGATGAGGAGGGGATTGTGGTTCTTAAAAAAATCATCAAGGAAGAAAAAGCGAAGGGAACTTTAGTCCTCCTTGCAAGTCATGAGAAAGAAATAATAGAAGAATGTGCAGATGAAGTCTTTGTCATGAAAGAAGGGGCAATAGTAGAACATTTTGAAATCAAAAGGGGATAGAATATCCTCTTTTTCCTTGTCCAAAATCTTCTAATATGATATTATTTATTTGATTAAAGAAAAGAAAGAGGATTTATGAAGATTAATAAAAAAATACTAGCTTGTCTTCTAGCGGCAGGAATCTTACTTCCTGACCTTGCCTATGCGGCAGAAGTTGTTATCTATGACAAGTCAAATATCGATGATATTTATGCAGAAATGAAGCTTACCTATAACCAGGATAAGGTTGAGGAAAGAAAAAATGAACTTATAAGCGAAAAAAAGCCAAAAGAGGAAGAAAAGCCAAAGGTCCTACCTAGCGATAAGGAAATTGACCAAATAGCTAAAGATTTGAAAAAATATGAAAATAGTAAAGACTCCTTGGATGAATCGGACATCTACCCAAAAGTTCCAGTTTATGAAAAGGTTGTCGATATTAGCGAGCACCAAAGCCCTAAAAATATAAACTACGATAAGCTCGCAAAGTCCGTAGACGGAGCCATCCTAAGGTCATCAATTAGGCTAAAAAATAATAGCCTAAGAAAGGATAAGGAAGTAGAAAATCACTATAGAGAACTTGATAAGAGGAATGTGCCTTTGGGCTTTTATCATTATTCAAGGGCCATTAATGAAAAAGAAGCTCTAGAAGAAGCAAACTATGTCCTAAATGTAGTAAGAAATAAAAAAGTATCCCTTCCTATTTATATAGATATAGAAGATAATGATAGGCAAGCCAAAGCTACTAAGGCACAAATTACAGCCGTTGCCGATGCCTTCACCAAGGCCATCAGGAGAAATGGATATGTGGCAGGCATATATTCTTACCCATACTTTGCCAATAAGTACCTAAGCAAAAAAGTAAGGGATGAAAATGAGTTTTGGATAGCAGAATGGAAAAAAGACAACTCATATCCAAAATATAAACAAAGCCACTACGACTCTTGGCAATACTCATCCAAGGGTGGAGTCTCTGGCTATAAGGCTAATATTGACAAAAACATCCTCTACCGAGACTACCCGCTAATTATGACAGGCAAATCTGCTAAGGGCTACGCAAAAGTTGCAGATGAAGTAATAGCAGGCAAGTGGGGCAATGGTCTAATAAGAAAGAAAAGACTAGAATACGCTGGCTACAATTACAAGCTTATTCAAGATGAGGTCAATAAAAAAATAAGATTAAGAAGAATCTAAGGGGCTTTGTAAAATAACCATAGCTTTGTTGCCTTGCAAAAATCTTGGAGAAGATTTCTTTTTAGTATTATTAGCAAACTTGATTATAAGGCTAAGTGCCATAAAATATATAAGAATACTTTATATAAAATAATAGAATGGAGTAAGATATGGCAGCAATAAAATATGATATTGTAGAAAATCTTGGGGTTCTTTCAACCAATGCTAAGGGCTGGACTAAGGAGCTTAATCTTGTTTCTTGGAATGAGAGAGATCCAAAGTATGATATCCGTGATTGGAATGAAGATCACACAAGAATGAGCAAGGGCATTACCCTCACAACAGAAGAAGCTGAAGTTCTTAAAAATATTTTGGCTGATGAATTTCATTAAAGATTTCCCTCAAATACTTGAGGGTTTTTCTTTGCCTGCTTTAAATTTAGCCGATTTATAGTATATTTAAAAAATAGGAGCGGATATGATTTATTTTGATTATGCAGCTACAAGCTTAAAGAGAAAAGAAATAATAGAAGAGATTTTGGCTAAGTTTGAGGATTTTGATGCTAATGCCGATTCTACTCATGGACTAGGCAGGAAGGCTAAGAAAAGTCTAGAAGAAGCTAGAAGAAAAATCGCAAGTTCTATCAAGGCAGATCCTAGGAGGCTGATTTTTACATCAGGAGCTAGTGAATCTAACAATACTGTTATCAATGCCTACAGAGGATCTAATATCATCTCTACAAATATAGAACACGACTCTATTTTAAATAGTTTGGAAGGTGAAAAAGTCACCTACCTAAAAGCTGATAAGCATGGTCTTGTCAGCCTAGATGATTTGAAAAGTAAGTTAAAGGATGATACGAAACTTGTTATAGTTATGTTTGTAAATAACGAGCTTTCTACTATTGAGCCTGTTAGAGAAATTGGAGAATACTTAAAGGATAAGCCTGTTCATTTTCATGTCGATGCCGTCCAAGCCTATGGCCACCTTGATATAGATGTGGATGAGATTTTTTGTGATTCTCTTTCACTTTCTGGCCACAAGGTCGGTGGAATCAACGGTTTTGGTATTCTTTATCTAAGAGAAGACATCGAGCCTTTTATCAAGGGGGGAGAGCAAGAAAAACACAGACGTGCTGGGACTTCCTTTGTTATGGGAGCTTACTCTATGGCAGAAGCCTTTGAGAAGACTTTGACTGAGAGGGAAAAAATCAGAGATTTAAAAAAATATTTCCTAGCTGAGCTTGATAAAGTTAAAATAAATTATGAAATTAATGGAAGCCTTGACAAGTCCTCAGATCATATAGTAAATGTTTATTTTAAGGACTTCAAGTCAGATTTCTTATTAACATATCTTGATATGCATGGGATATGTGCATCAGCAGGATCTGCTTGTAGGGCTGGGACCCTTGAGCCAAGCAGGGTTCTTACAAATATCTATGATGAAGAAAGGGCCCTTCATTCTCTGAGATTTTCCTTTGGCTACAAGAATGAGAAGGCGGATATAGATTATTTAATGAAAGTATTAAAGGAGCTAAATAAGTGAAGGATAAAAAAGATACTAAGGTAGTAGTTGGCATAAGCGGGGGAGTTGATTCGTCTGTAGCAGCCCTTCTCCTCAAGGAAGAAGGCTATGATGTTGTCGGAATTTTTATGAAAAATTGGGACGATACTGACGAAAATGGAGTATGCACAGCCGAAGTCGACTACGAAGATGCAGTAGCAGTTTGCAATCAAATAGACATTCCCTACTATTCCATCAACTTTGAAAAAGAATATTATGACAGGGTCTTTACTTATTTTCTCGATGAGTACAAGAAGGGAAGGACTCCTAACCCTGATATAATGTGCAACAAGGAAATAAAGTTTAAGGCCTTTTTGGACTTTGCCAAGTCCTTGGGAGCAGACTTTGTTGCAACTGGCCATTATGCGAGAGTAGATAGGTCAGCTGATGAGACAGTGATGCTTAGAGGAGTTGATTCTAATAAGGATCAAACATATTTTCTAAGCCAACTTTCCCAAGAGCAGATAAAGGATGTCCTCTTTCCTGTTGGAGAGCTTGAGAAAAGCCAAGTAAGAGAAATTGCCCACAAGTACAAGCTTGCCACAGCCGACAAGAAAGATTCGACAGGAATTTGCTTTATAGGCGAGAGGGACTTTAACGAATTTCTTTCAAATTACCTTCCAGCCCAGGAAGGAAATATTGTCGATACCGAAGGAAACATTTTAGGCAGACATGAGGGGCTGATGTTTCACACCATAGGTCAAAGGAGGGGTCTTGGCATAGGTGGAGAAGGCGAGGCTTGGTTTGTCTGCGGTAAGGACTTGAAGAAAAACGAGCTAATAGTCTGCCAAGGCAAGAACAACCCCCTACTTTTTTCAAACAAGCTCTATGCTAGCGAATTTTCGACCATAAGCGATAAAGAAATACCAGAAGAATTTTCTTGCACAGCGAAATTTAGATATAGGCAGGCTGACATCAAGGCCCATGTAAAAGTCTTGGGGGATGGCAAAATCGAGGTGACCTACGATAGGACAAAGGCAGTAACGCCTGGTCAGGCAGCAGTTTTTTACCTTGGAGATGTATGTCTAGGCTCAGCTATAATTGATGAAGTATATAATGATGATAAGAAATTAAAAGTTTAACCAGGGGACTTATGTCCTCTTTTTAAATATTTATATAGATTTAACAAGCTTTCTGCTATTATTAAAAAAAAGGAGTTTATTATGAAGAAAAAAATTATAATAACAAGTCTTGCCCTAGCTATGGCAATGGTAAGCCTAAAGCCTGCTCATGCAGATGATAGCAAAATCGCAAGTGATAAAACAAGTAAAATCGAAGAAAATCAAAAAGAAGAAAAAATCACAGAAACTTATATTATCAAGGAAATAAAAGATGGCAATGTTATCTTAAACAAAAAAGGAAATGACACCGACCTTTACTCAATCCCAAAAGATAAATTTGGGAAGATGAGCCTTGAAGAAGGAAAAGTCATCTCTATAACAAGTGATGGCAAGATGTTGATGTCAAATCCTAGCCAATTCGCTAAGATTTTTGAGATCAAAGAAGAAAAGGCAGATGAGAAAAAAATCACAGAAAATTTCACAGTCAAGGAAATTAATGATAAGACAGTTACAGTAGAAAAAGAAGGCTCTGAAGGCGAGCTATACAGCTTGGAGAAAAAATACTTCAAGGAAGATGTCCAAGTAGGAGATAAGTATGCAATAAGCCACAATGATGTCGTCATGACATCTTTTCCTGCCATCTTCGGAAAAATTTATGAGGTAAAAGAAATAGAAGCCAAAAAAGAAATGGCAAATGTAACAAAAATCTACAAGGTCATAGAAGTAAACAAAGATGCCTACACCATAGAATATCTTAGCGAAGGTGACGGAAGTGGTCTTATTGAAAACAGCGGAGACCTATTCACCCTTCCAAAAGAGATGGTAAAGGCAGAACTAAAGCTTGGAGATAAGCTAAAAATAAGCCACTCAGAAGAAATCTTATATTCTAATCCTGCACAATTTACAAAGATTGAAAAAATAGAAAAGATCGAAGGTCCAAAGAATAAGGCAAGTGAAAATAAGAAGGAAGAGCCTTCTAAAGAAAAAAAGGAAGCAAATAAGAAAGTCGATAATAAGGATAAGAAAAAGGAAAGCCCACAAAATAATAAGGGAAAAGCTCCATCAAAAAATCCAAAAAAGAACCCAAAAACAGGAGTTCTTACAAGTCTTTTACCTTTCACAATCCTTACTCTATCAACTGCTGGTCTAAAATTAAGTAAAAAGAAATAAAAATGGGGCTGTTAATCAGCCCCCAAATTTTTAAAAAAATTCTTACAAAAAAGCCTATCTATGAACTGACACCCAAAAGTTAGACCCAAAAACTAACTAAGGGAGGTCAGTTTTTTTATGGCATAATATAGGGCAGAATTCAAAATTAAAGCGGAAAAGTTTTATCAATTATCAACTAAATTTCAAGCATAATAGGGGTATGGTCTTGTCTTTGTCCTGAATCTATCATTGTTGAATCTTTTACCTTATCAATCAACCTATCTGATACTAAGAAATAGTCGATTCTCCAGCCAGAGTTGTTGATTTTACTTGTCTTAACCCTTTGGGCCCACCAAGTATAAGCTCCTTCTAGGTCCTTGTTTAAGTACCTAAAGCTATCAGTAAAGCCCCTATTTAATAGATTAGTAAAGCCCCTTCTCTCTTCATCTGTAAAACCTGCCGACATGTGATTATTTTCAGGATGGGCGAGGTCGATTTCCTCATGGGCAACATTAAAATCGCCTGTAGCTATAACTGGTTTAATCTTGTCTAGCTCTTCAAGATAATCTGCAAATTTAAGATCCCAGATCTCTCTTAGAGGAAGTCTATTAAGCTCTCCTCCAGCATTTGGTGTGTAAACTTGGACAAAATAATAATCATCAAGCTCGAGGGTTAGGATTCTTCCCTCAAGATCCATGGTATCTGGAGCACCAATTTCTGGGAAAGACTCCTTTACTTTAAGACCTTTTTTATAGAGGGTCATAGTTCCAGCGTAGGATTTTCTAGCGCTATCTCTTGAAGAAACCCAAAAATAATCATAGTCAGGGAAAAACTCAAAAAGCTTTTCCTTATGTTTTTTGCTAGGACCTGTTGCTGGAAGTTTGGTTTCTTGTAAGGCTATGATATCGGCATCTTCGTTTTTTATTGTATCGAGAACATCTCTACTAAGCTTAGCCCTAGCCGAATCACTAGTTAGGGCAGCATTAAGAGAGTCTATATTCCAAGAAATAAATTTCATTCTATCTCCTTTATTAATTTAATTGCTACAATAATTATAAGATAAATCCAAGTATTTGCAAACGCAGACTTTTCTTTGACGGCTTTTGTTTACTTAACTCATAGACTAGCTAGTTAGATTTCTCGTCGAAATCTACGATTTCTCTGTCGAAATGACCCAAAAGTAAGCCACGATTAAGCTCTACTATCAATTCACTGACCTTTATCGTATCAGGACCATTAGAAATTACAGAAGGGAAGTTTAATGTGGTGCAGAAATTCAAGTGTTTCTATATTTTCAGCAAGTGGACGCCTTAGAAAGTATATGACAAAATTTCCTTCCTAAAAATATTTTAACTAAATAAGCCTAAATGATATAATAAAAACATGATAATGATTGCAGATGAAATAATTAGAATTGATAAGTTCATATCTGATGAGCTGGAGGAAATTGCTCGTGAGAAGATTAAGGACTTTATCAAGGATAAGTTAATAAAAGTAAATAATAAGGCTGTTAAACCAAGTTTTAAGCTAAGTGAGGGAGATGAAATCTTTATAGATGACTCTCTTTTTGCTATAGCAGAAATCAAGGCAGAAAATATTGACCTTAAAATTGTCTATGAGAACGAGGACTATGCAGTAATTGATAAGGATAGCGACCTCATAGTCCATCCAGCAGGAAAAATCGTAACAGGAACCTTGGTCAACGCCCTTCTTTATAAATATGGCTATGATGGCCTTTCCCATATAGGAGGAGAAGATAGGCCAGGCATAGTCCACAGACTCGATAAGGATACAACTGGCCTTATCCTCATCACCAAAAACAATACTTCCTACAAATATTTTAAGAAGATGTTTGAAACAAGAAAGGTCGATAAGTATTACTACGCCATAGTTTTTGGGAATTTTGACAAGAAGACGGGAACTATCGAAACTTTCATGGATAGGGATCCTAACAATAGACGCAAGATGGCAGTAAGACCTGCTGGTAGGAGAGCTGTAAGCCATTATGAAGTTCTTAGGGAAGTAGATGGCTTTTCCCTTCTAAGGATTAAGATTGAAACAGGTAGGACCCATCAAATCAGAGTTCACATGACCCATATCAACCATCCACTTCTCGGCGATCCTGTCTATGGTAATGTCAAACACAAGTTTAATCTTTCCCACCAACTCCTTCATTGTGGCAAGATTGGTTTTAAAGATATGGAGGACTCTTATGTAACTTATGAGGCAAGCCCTCACGAAGAATTTTTGAAATATCAAAAGATTTTAGGATTAGGGGATAAAGATGTATTCGAAAACTAACACCACAACACTTATAGGCCTTGATGGTAAACTTGTAGAGGTAGAATCTGACATAACCTCAGGCCTTCCTACATTTTCCATAGTAGGTCTTCCTGACTCATCTATCAAGGAATCCAAGGACAGGGTAAGAGTCGCCCTAATCAATTCTGGCTACAAGTTTCCAGCTGGACGAATCACAATCAATCTTTCTCCAGCAGACTTAAAGAAAGAAGGAACTCAGCTGGACCTTCCTATAGCCATATCCCTTTTGGCATCTATGGGAGTCATTAACTTTGACTATGCTTCTTACATATTTTTGGGTGAATTGTCTCTAGATGGTAGGATTGTTCCCATAAGAGGGGCCCTTGCTATGATAATTGCCATGCGAGAGCTAGGTTTTAAAAAATTTATAATATCTGACGCCAACAAGGACGAGTGCGCCATCATCTCAGATGTGGAAATCTATCCCTTTGATAAATTAAATGATGTAGTTTCCTTTATTAACAAGGAAAAAGACCTAAAGCCTTACCAAATCGACCTAGGAAAAATCCAAGAAGAAAAGACCTATGACTATGACTTCAAAGACCTAAAGGGTCAAGAAAATCTCAAAAGAGCCTTACAAATTGCCGCCGCAGGCAATCACAATGTCCTCATGATAGGAGCACCAGGTTCGGGCAAGACCTTCTCAGCCAAACACCTACCTACAATCCTTCCAGACATGAGCTTTGATGAAAAGGTAGAAGTAACAAAAATTTATTCTATAATGGGCCTACTCGAGAGTGGGCATTTGGTAAATGAGCGTCCCTTTAGAGCACCTCATCACACATCAAGCGAAGTTGCCCTCATAGGTGGCGGTCATTCTGTACCAAGACCTGGAGAAATCACCCTTGCCCACAAGGGAGTCTTGCTCCTAGATGAATTTCCAGAATACAAGAAAAATGTAATAGAAGCCTTGCGTGAGCCATTGGAAAACAAAGAAATAAATGTAGCAAGATCCCAAGCCTCTGTCAAATATCCAGCAGACTTTATCCTAATTGCCGCTATGAACCCCTGCCCATGCGGAAACTTCGGCAATCCCCTAAAGGAATGTACTTGTAGCTACAACGAAATAAGGCGTTACCTAAACAAGATATCTTCGCCAATCTTAGATCGAATTGACATTCATATAGAAATTAAACCTGTAAAATATGAAGACCTAAAAGACGATACTAATTCCAAATCCTCAAGAGAATTAAAGGAGGAAGTCGTTAAGGCGAGAAAAATTCAAGAAGAAAGATACAAGGACGAAAATATCACGACCAACTCAGAGCTTACCAGCAAGCAGATGAAAAAATACATCCACCTATCAGCTGAGCTAGAAAAAATTGCAAAGATGGCCTTTGACAAATACAAGTTCTCCGTTAGGTCCTTTAACAAAGTAATCAAGATGGCAAGAACCATAGCAGACCTTGAGGGAAGTTATGAAATCGAAGCCAAACACCTCCTCGAAGCTATTCGTTATAGGGCTCTAGATGGAAAATATTGGAGCAACTAATGGCAGACCAAAGAGATATAGAAAAAAACATCGACACCTTCATCAAAGAAATAATTGGAGAAGCCATAGAGCTTAGGGCAAGCGACATCCACATAGAAGCCTTCGAGACCTATGGCAGAATCAGGCTAAGAGTCGATGGATCTCTATTTGAATACATGAGAATAAAACTAGATAACTACGAAAAGCTTCTTACCAAAATAAAGCTAATGAGTAAGATGGACATAGCAGAAAAAAGACGTCCCCAAGACGCCAACCTCAAGCTAGAAGAATTTTCTAATATCGACTTTAGGCTATCGACAATAAACACAGTAAATGGCGAAAAAATGGTAATAAGGATTCTTTCCCTAGTTGAATTTAAAAAAAGAGCCAAGCTTTTGGGCTTTACAGATGACAATCTAGGCAAAATAAACAAAGTCCTAGCTCAAAAATCTGGCATGATAATAATAACAGGTCCCACAGGATCGGGTAAAAGCACCTCCCTCTACGCCCTTCTTGACAAACTAAACACAGGTCATGAAAACATAATAAGCGTAGAAGACCCAGTCGAATACAAAATAGAAGGCATCAACCAAGTATCAATCAACGAGAAAATCGATCTAAGCTTTGCAAAAGCCCTAAGGTCAATCCTAAGACAAGACCCGGATATAATAATGATAGGAGAAATAAGAGATAAAGAAACTGCCCAAATAGCCGTAAGAGCTGCCATAACAGGTCATCTAGTCCTATCAACTCTCCATACCACAGATGCCATCTCCGCTATCCCTAGACTAAGGGACTTGGGAGTCGAAGACTATCTCATAAACTCCTCTTTAAGTCTTCTCATAAGCCAAAGACTGGTCAAAAGGCTTTGCACCTGCAAAGAAAAATCAACCATGACCGACCTAGAATACCAAATAATAAAAAAACACAATAATATAGACAGAAATCATCCTATCTACAGACCAAAAGGCTGTTCCAAGTGCAAAAATGGCTATCTAGGAAGAGAAGCAGTCGAGGAAGTCATAGTAGTAGATGAAGAAATTAAAGACCTCCTAAGAAAGGGTGGAGAAAGAAGCGAGGAAATAAAAGAACACTTAGCCAAAGTAGGCTTCAAAAACATGCTAGAAAATGGCATAGACAAAGTAATAGAAGGAAAAACATCCCTAGAAGAAATCCTAGAAAAGCTAGACCTAGGCTAAAAACAAACTCTTGGCAGACAAATGCCAGGAGTTTTTTATAATAAAAAAACAAGCCCCAGCCCTTCCCAATGCTTCTTCCCACAACGAACGGACACCTACTTATCATTCCGAACCAACGGACATCTACTGTCATTCCGAACCAACGAACACCTACTGTCATTCCGAACGAACGAAGTGAGGAGGAATCTCACTAGTAAAACTAAGAGCCAAGGAGAAAAAAGACGTCAAGAAAAAGATCCCTCCTCGAAAGCAAGCTTTCTCGTTCGGGATGACATGGTGGTGTGGCTTCGCTCACTGTGACACTTCCATTAAGGGTAACAGAGTGGTTAATCCGAACGAACAACTCACCATGTCATTGCTAATGTTTCTTCCCATAAAAAACGGACACCTACTTATCATTCCAAACCAACGGACATCTACTGTCATTCCGAACGAACGAAGTGAGGAGGAATCTCACTAGTAAAACTAAGAGCCAAGGAGAAAAAAGACGTCAAGAAAAAGATCCCTCCTCGAAAGCTTGCTTGCTCGTTCGGGATGACATTGAGTGGCGCATGCTCACTATGACGCTTACATTAAGGGTAACAGTAATGATGTAATTTCTACGAGGAATCTTACTAGCAAATCTTAGCTCTACCAAGAATAAAAAATATTTATAAAATCAATTTGATGCATACTAGCTGGATAGAGGATAAGATAAATTATCATACAAAGTATTTAAGGAAAAATACACTTACAATATAACTAAAATAAAAATTTATAGTTTTTATAAAAACCCGACAAAAAACAGCCATACAAAGCCGTTTTCATATGAAAAAATCTTCATATGAAAAACTAATCAATAAAATAATTTATTAATATATTAAACTAATAAAAGTTTGCTATATTAATTGATTTCAGTATAATTATGGAGAGAATGTGTAAAAGAAGGGAGATAATATTTCTAAGTATAAAAAAGCCAAAATTTTATTAGAAACAAAGGCTTTATATAAAGAATTAAAACCAATATACGCAACAAGAAAACTATCCATAGGCCTAGTTTCATGTATGCTAGGACTAACACTTTTTGCACCAAGGGTCTTTGCTCAAGATGAACTTGTAGATAAGTCTCAAGTCCAAGAAACTGACCAAGAGCAAGGAAATGAAGACGCAAAAAATGAAGTAAATAAGAATAAAGAAACTGAAAAAACTAATGATGATAAAAAAACGGCTGGAGATGACAAAACTACTGAAACTAGCGAAGAACAAAAGGTTAAAGTACCAAGTGTAGAAGAACAAGATTCATCCAATCAAGAAGTAGATGACATCCTAACAGCAGATGAGATTCAAGAAATTAGAACTAGGACTAATAGCCTAGAAAATTCTTACTTCTTTAATGGCAATATGGTCGAAGAATTAAAGGCAGAGCTTAGAAAGGCAAAAGCTGATTCTTCTGTAAACTATGAAGAAGCCAAGGCCCGTCTAATAGATGAAGCAATACAAAAAAATACTCCTGCTCAAAAAGCCCCAGGGGAAGAAAGAACAGTAAAAAAACCAAAAGTTAATCCAATTTTTTTAGGAAATGAAAAAATCACTGGATCTGTAACTAAAAGTAGCTATCAGAGGAAAAAAAATGAGATAGACATAACTATCACAGTAACAGTTAATCGTAAAGCAGGTGGTAGTGAAGTAAAAACTGTTGTTGTTCCTCATGATCAAGCCAGTCAAGCTTGGTCAGTAACCTTAGACAGCCCACTTGTAGATGGTGATAAAGTAACAGTAACTCAAGCATATGGTGGGGAAACTTCAAATCCTGGTGATCCTATCGTACCGAAAAGAGCTATGAAGGATAAATACAAAGACACATTACACATGCCAGAAGGAGAAATCTGGATAGAACAATACGTTGCCAATATAGTTAACGATGAAGAAAAAGCAGAAGCTTTAGATTTGTTGAAACAAGCAAACCCTGCTGAAACAGCTAGAGATATTAAGTCTGTTGAATTTAATATCACTAACATAGAAGGTGAGAAAGTAGCTTCTTATATAGTAACATACACTGATAATTCAAAAACTAAAGAAATAGCAGCTAGAAATTTAAAAATAAATCAAGTTAAAGATTATTCTAGAGGAGCTACTCTTGGCAGTATTACAATTGTAGACAATGTAATTAAGGGAAAATTAGCCGGACCGGGACCTTTTGATAAAATAAAGGTACAATTAATCGTTAATGTCAATAAGAATAAAGCAGGTCAATTTTGTAATGAAAATAAGTGTACATTTGACAAAACCTCATCTACACCGGTAGAAGTAAATGTACAAAGTGATGGAACTTTTTCCTATACTTTACAAGCATTTGATAGTTTAACTCTCGACCAAATAGTTGGTGTTTCAGTAAAAGAACCTCATAAATTCGTATCTTGTTCTACAACAACTGTTAAACCCGTAACAGTAGAAAAAACAGAAGTTAAAGACCCTAGAAAATTAACTCCTGATAACAAAACAGCAAATGATGAGGCTATAAGAAAAGCATATACATTAGAAGGCGTATCTAAACTACCAAACGGAACTGGAGACTGGACAGGAGTACCGGCAGTTATACAAATTGATGACAGCGGCAATGCCAAGATATTTAGTGGTAATGATGTAGCAGGTGATTGGGACAATGAAGGGACTTTTGTTCCAGAAAAAAATGGAGATGGTTCATATAAGGTAAAAGAAGGAGCTCAACCAAAAACAACAATTCCGGCCAAAGACATTCTAAAGAACATCAAACCAGATGCACCTAATGTTGCCCATGATGGCGAAAATGGATCAATAACAATCACTCCTAATGTCCTAGACACAGACGCAAAGAAAATAACTGTAAAGTATACAGATAATAATGGAGAATCAAAAACCGCAACGTTTGAAAAAACAGGTGGCAATTGGTCAAAACAAGATGGTTTCACTGTTACAGTTGATGACAAAACAGGTCAAATAACAATAACAGTTAAAGATGACAAGATTAAAAATAAATCTGATATTACTGCCACTGTCACAGATGCAGGTGGCATTGCAGATGATGATACAGATGAAAAAACATCGGATCCTTGCAAAGTAACACTAAGAATTCTTCCAAAGAAACCAAAAATCACTATAAATGATCAAGACGGTTCTGTAACTATCACTCCTATCGGAAGAGATAAAGATAGGGTTGCTAAAAAAATGGTCATCGGATACTCGCCAGTAGGCAATCGTGAAGTAAATATTGTAACTGTTGATATAGATGAAAATGGAAATTTGACTTTGCAAGGAGGCTCTGATTTTAAGTTAAGCAAAAATAAAAAATCCATTACAATAACAAACGACAAAATTAAATCAAATACAAAAATAAAAGCTATAACCAATGATGGCGACCCTGACCCTAATCAAGTTTTAGAATCTGATGAATCAGAAGAAAAAGTCCCAGACAAAACAGCACCACAGCCACCTAAAGTTGAGGTAAATACAACAGACGGTTCTGCACAAATCAAACCACCAACAGATAAAGATACAAAAACAGTTATTGTTAAGTATCCAGATCCAGATCAAGATGGACAAACAAAAACAGCCATAGCCACCAAGGGTGATAGTGGTTGGGAAATAACCCAAGGTGGAGATGATGGAGTAACAGTTGATTCAACAAGTGGTCTTATCAAAATCCCTTATGATAAGATGAAAAAAGCTGACACTCTAAGTGCAACTGCAAAAGATGAGTCAAATAACGAATCTAAGTCAAGCATAGACACAACACTCCCACCAGCACCAGGTGTAAAACTAGACGAAGAGAATGGAGTTATAACAGTAACCCCACCAACAGATAAAGCACCATCAGTTGATGGTATGGAGATTACCTACACACCAGACGGAGATGGAGCTAGCGAGACAAAGCTTGTAGCTAAAAAAGATAATGCTGGCAAGTGGTCAATCGAAAACATACCAGAAGGTGTAGCAATAGATAAAAACACAGGTGTGGTAACAATCACCAATGACAAGGCCAAGGAAAAATCAAAAGTTATTGCCTATTCATCAATTGATACCAAGAAGAAGAGCTTGGAAAAAGGGGAAGCAAAAGTACCAGAATCAAAAGCTCCAGAAGCTCCAACTGTAAAAGTCCAAGACAATGGTTCAGTTACTATTACACCAAAAGACAAGGGCGAAACTACAGTAACAGTTACCTACAAGGACAAAGACGGTCAAGATAAGACTGCAACTGCAACTAAGGGTAAAAATGGAAAATGGACTGTAGTTGGAACTAATGGTGAAGGAATTAATGAAGATTCTGGCGTAATCACCATTCCAAATGGAAATACAAATCCTGGAGATAGGGTAAAAGCAACAGCTACAAAAGGAAGTAAAACCTCTGAAGAAGGAAAAGACCTAACCAAACCAGCCCCACCAAAAGTTACACCAAATCAAACTTCTGGTGATGTAACAATCACCCCTCCAAACAAGGGTAATGTCGATGGTATGATTATCAAATACAAAAAACCAAACGGCAACGATGAAACTATAAAGGTTAAAAAAGGTGAAGGTGGTACATGGACAATTGAAAACAATCCTGACACCGAAGGCGTGAAAGTTGATGGACAATCTGGCCTAGTAACCATCAAAAAAGGTCACGCCAAGGAAAAAACTCCAGTAACAGCAGACTCAACCATAGAAAAATTACAAACACCAGATAAAAACCAAGGTGATAAGCCAGAATTAGTCCCAGACAAAACTCCTCCACAAGCTCCAGAAGTAAGTGTCAATACAAATGACGGCTCTGCACAAATAAAACCACCAACAGATGAAGATACAAAAACAATCACTGTTAAATATCCAGATCCAAATGGAAATGAGAAGACAGCTATAGCTACTAAGGACAATGATGGTTGGAAAATAACTAAAGGGGCAGATGACGGAGTAACAGTTGACTCAACTACTGGTCTTATCAAAATTCCTTATGGAAAGATGAAAAAAGCTGATACTGTAAGTGCTAGTGCAAAGGATGAGTCAAATAACGAATCCCAGTCAAGCACAGATACAACTCTTCCACCTGTTCCAAGTGTAGAAGTAAATACAGATAAGAAAGTAGTAGTAACACCACCAGCAGATACTCCAGCAGTTAATGGAATGGAAATCACCTATACACCAGCAGGAAAAAGCCAAATAAACACAATCAAAATCGTTAAGGGTAATGACGATAAGTGGAAACTTGATGGAGATCCTATCACAGGAATAAGTGTAGATGAAACTTCAGGAAAAGTAACCTTCGACAAAGGAACAGCAAAAGAATTATCAAATGTTATTGCTAAGTCTAAAATAGATGAAAATAAAAAAGGCTTAGAAACAGCAGAAAAACAAGTTCCAGACACAACAGCACCAGAAAAACCAGATGTAAAAGTCCAAGATGATGGATCAGTTACAATCACCCCTAAGAAAGATTCTGATACAAAGACTGTAACAGTAACTTATAAAAACCAAGATGGGGAAGATAAAACTGCAACAGCTACAAAGGACGATAAGGGTAATTGGACTGTAGAAGGCAATAATGGAGAAACAATAGATAAGACTTCAGGAGTTATTACAATTCCAAAAGGAAAATCAAACCCAGGAGACAAGGTAGTTGCGAAAGCAAAAGACCCATCAGGCAATGAATCAGGTCCAAGTGATGATACAACCATGCCAGCCCCACCAACAATAACCCCTGACCAAACTTCTGGTAATGTAACAATTACCCCACCAACAAAGGGCAATCTTGATGGAATGGATATTGAATACAAAACTCCAGAGGGTACAGACAGAAAAGTACGAGTTGTAAAAGGTACTGATAAGAAGTGGAAGATTGAAGGAGAAAATCCTGACGAAGTAACAGTTACTGAAAATCAAGGTATTGTAACTATTCCAAAAGGCAAGGCTAAGGAAAAGACAGAAGTAAAAGCTGACTCAACTCTTGGCAAAAAGAAAGCACCAGCAGAAAAAACTCCAGAAAACCAAAATCTTGTACCAGACAAAACTGCTCCAAATCCACCAACTGTAAAAGTTGAGGACAAGGGTAATGTAACAATCACCCCACCAAGTGATGAGGACACAACATCAGTAACAGTAACTTACAAGAAGGCTGATAATACTGAGATACAAGTTAAGGCTAAAAAATCTGGTAATAAATGGTCATTGACAAAAGTAGATGGTACAAGCCAAGTTGACAATGGAGAAAGCGTAGACGAAAATTCTGGTGTGATTGCCCTTGCAAAAGGAAAATACAAGACTGGGGAAATAGTAAAAGCTTATGGCAATGACAATGTAAATAACCAATCTAGTGAAGATAAAAAAACACCAGTAGAGGTAAGCTTTGAAGCTAATGGTGGTAGCAAAACAATGGATGGTTCTATCCTTGCACTTAGCAAAGGAAACACACCAGAAGGTCAAAGTGCAGTTTTATCTGCAGTTTTTGAATTACCAGAATGTAAATTTGCACCACCAGAAGGCAAAAAATTTGCAGGTTGGCAAGTAGGAAGCGAAACTAAAAAAGCTGGCGAAAAAATCCAAATAAAGGCTAATACCACTGTAAAAGCAATCTGGAAAGACATCGAATTTAAGGTAACATTCCAAACAGAAGCTGGTGCTAGTGGAACAATGGATCCTAAAACTGTCAATAAAGGCAGCAAATATGAACTTCCAACACCTACATTTAAATCAGAAGAAGGCAAAGAATTTGCTGGATGGAAAGTAGGAGATGGCACAGAATTGAAGAAAGCTGGAGAAGCAATAGACATATCTGGAGATGTAAAACTAACAGCTGTCTGGAAAGACATTGAATACAAAGTAAGCTTCAACGCAAATGGCGGTTCAGAGACAATGAAATCTCAAATTGTCAAGAAAGGCAAAGAATACACATTACCAGCAAATGGCTTTATAGCACCAGAAGGAAAAGAATTTGACGGATGGATGATAGGCACAGAAAAGAAAGCTGCCAATGATAAAATCACAATAAATGCTGATACAGAAGTAAAAGCAATTTGGAAAGACATTGAATACAAAGTAAGTTTCAATGGAAACACTGGAACTGGTAAGATGGATGAAAAACTAGTTAAAAAAGGCAAAGAATACACATTACCAGCAAATGGCTTTATAGCACCAGAAGGAAAAGAATTTGACGGATGGATGATAGGCACAGAAAAGAAAGCTGCCAATGATAAAATCACAATAAATGCTGATACAGAAGTAAAAGCAATTTGGAAAGACATTGAATACAAAGTAAGTTTCAATGGCAACAGTGGAACTGGTAAGATGGCTGAACAACTAGTAAAAAAAGGCAAAGAATACACATTACCAGCAAATGGCTTCACAGCCCCAGAAGGCAAAAAATTTGACGGCTGGATGATAGGCAAAGAAAAGAAAGCTGTCGGAGATAAAATCAAAGTAAATGCTGACGCAGAAGTAAAAGCTGTTTGGAAAGACATTGAATACAAAGTAAGCTTCAATGGCAACAGTGGAACTGGTAATATGGCTGAACAACTAGTGAAAAAAGGCAATGAATACGAATTACCAAAAAACGGCTTTACAGCACCAAAAGATAAAGTATTTGACGGCTGGATGATAGGCGAAGAAAAGAAAGCTGTCGGAGATAAAATCAAAGTAAATGCTGACACAGAAGTAAAAGCCATCTGGAAAGATATAGAATACAAAGTAAGCTTCAATGGCAACAGTGGAACTGGTAATATGGCTGAACAACTAGTGAAAAAAGGCAATGAATACGAATTACCAAAAAACGGCTTTACAGCACCAAAAGATAAAGTATTTGACGGCTGGATGATAGGCGAAGAAAAGAAAGCTGTCGGAGATAAAATCAAAGTAAATGCTGACACAGAAGTAAAAGCAATATGGAAAGACATTGAATACAAAGTAAGCTTCAATGGCAACAGTGGAACTGGTAAGATGGCTGAACAACTAGTAAAAAAAGGCAAAGAATACACATTACCAGCAAATGGCTTCACAGCCCCAGAAGGCAAAAAATTTGACGGCTGGATGATAGGCAAAGAAAAGAAAGCTGTCGGAGATAAAATCAAAGTAAATGCTGACGCAGAAGTAAAAGCAGTATGGAAAGACATTGAATACAAAGTAAGCTTCAATGGCAACAGTGGAACTGGTAAGATGGCTGAACAACTAGTAAAAAAAGGCAATGAATACGAATTACCAGAAAATGGCTTCACAGCCCCAGAAGGAAAAGAATTTGACGGATGGATGATAGGCACAGAAAAGAAAGCTGCCAATGATAAAATCACAATAAATGCTGATACAGAAGTAAAAGCAATTTGGAAAGACATTGAATACAAAGTAAGTTTCAATGGAAACAGTGGAACTGGCTCAATGACAGAAGCAACTGTTAAAAAAGGTGAAAAATATAAGCTACCAGGAAATAAATTCCAAGCTCCAACTAATAAAGAATTTAAAACATGGGAAGTAGATGGAAAAGAAGTAGCAGTAGGAACTGAGATAACTGTTGATAAGGATATAGAAGTAAAAGCTGTTTGGAAAGACAAAAAACCAGACAACCCACCAGCTCCACAACCAAATCCAGAACAACCAGGTGAAAAGCCAGTTGAACCAGGAAAATCTTCAGAAGAAAAACCTTCTAAGGAAAATCCAAGTCCTGAAAAGGAAAAAGAAGGCAAGAAGCAAGAAGCTGAACCTAGCAAAAAGATTCCTGTTCCACAAGAAAAAGAAAACAAAGAACAAGCAGAAAATAAAGCTAAGAATACCAACCCTAATGTAAAGACAGGTGTTGAATCATTGAACTTAGTAACAGCAAGCTTAGTTTCAGCAGCAAGTGCTTTGTTTATGACATTCAAGAAAAAGAAAAATGATTAATCTATAAGATTTGTAGATGAGAAAGCTCGGGGAAGCCCGAGTTTTCTTTTGTGAAAAATCCTATAATAAAGTCCCTTATTCTTAATTATCTTCCTCACAATGATGCATTATCCTGTCATTCCTAATGGTTCTGGCCACAATGAAAGCAAGTGAATTGATGGCAGACCTTAATCAAGGTTTTCGAGATGATCCGCTAAGGAGAATCCGAAAACCACTGTCGACAGAGAAATCGCAGATTTCGACTAGGAATATCACTAGTAAAACTAAGAGTCGGTGAGAAAAAAGACGTCAAAAAAAGAGATCCCTCCTCGAAAGCAAGCTTTCTCGTTCGGGATGACATTGGGTGACGCATTGCTCATAGTGACAATTCAATTAGGATGACATGGGTTGCCGCATTGCTCGCTGTGACACTTCCATTAAGGATGACAGTACAGCCATCTGTCATTTCGAACGAACGAAGTGAGGAGAATCTAACTAGTAAGTCTAGGGACCAAGCAAACAAAAGATGTCAAAGGAAAAGATCCCTACGTCGCTTCGCTCCTCTGGATGACATGTGGAAGATCCTCACGTTGCGACTCTCCTCTTATAAAAGTTATAAAAATTTTCAAAAATAATTTGACTAACTCTGACCTTCCTAGTATATTATGAGTGTAAGAAGTTAGCAGTCGAGTGTAACGAGTGCTAAGACTTATAATAAACGTATCACTATGAAAGGAAGTATATTATGACAAATTTAATGAGAAGAAATAATGGATTAAGAAATTACGAAGATTTTTATGATATGGTAGATGCGTTTTTTGGAAATGATCTAGATAAACGCGATGTATTTAAGTCTACTTTTAAGGTAGATGTTTCAGAGGATGATGATAAGTATTTAGTAGAGGCAGAGCTTGCTGGTATCAAGAAGGAAGATGTTGATATTAATCTCGACAAGGGTCAACTTACTTTGACAGTTAATAAAACTAGCTCAAAGGACGATAGTAACAAGGAAAAAAATTATATCCACAAGGAAAGAACTAGTGAGAGAATGACAAGGTCAATGTATTTTCCAAATATTGATGAAGCAAATGTAGCTGCAAAATTAGAAGATGGTATTTTGGAAATCGAGATTCCAAAGTTAAAGGAAAAAGATACTCAAAAGAAGATAGAGATTAAATAGATTTATAGGCTCCTCAGCTTGCTGGGGAGTTTTTATATGTGTTTTTTTCTAGAAGGTTTTTTATATTTAAGTTTTTGTCTTTGCTTTCTTATTTTTCTTGGCTCTTCTTTAAGGGAGAAGCTTTTTTTGATCCTTATTATTAATAGAAAAAGCCAGTCATTTTGAGTATAATGAGTTAAGATTAAAGATAAAGGAAGTTTTATGGATAAGATTAATATTCCAACTCATGTTGCCATTGTTTTGGATGGCAATGGGAGATGGGCTAAGAAAAGATTTATGCCTAGGACTTATGGCCACAAGAATGGGGCTGATAGGGTCGTAGACATTTGCTTATATGCTAAGGAATGTGGGGTTAAGTATCTTAGTCTTTATGCTTTTTCTACTGAGAATTGGAAAAGGCCTGATGATGAAGTCAACTACCTCATGAAGCTTGTAATTAAGTTTATTAATAGCAAGCTTGATATTTTGATGAGAGAGAATTGTAAGCTTAATTTTATTGGTGATTTGGACAAGCTTCCACCTGA
Source organism: Anaerococcus tetradius (assembly GCF_947087635.1). Classification (NCBI taxonomy): domain Bacteria; kingdom Bacillati; phylum Bacillota; class Tissierellia; order Tissierellales; family Peptoniphilaceae; genus Anaerococcus; species Anaerococcus tetradius. The sequence goes on along the minus strand of NZ_CAMUDP010000011.1, from coordinate 40,595 downwards.
GACTAAGGCGATTTGCCTAAAGGCCATGGAGGATACTAGGGATAATGATGCTATTACTTTAAATATAGCCCTCAATTATGGGGGTCGTGATGAATTGGTTCACGCTTTTAGACAAATGCTTGATGAGGGAGTAGCTAGGGAAGATGTGACAGAAGAGATGATTTCTTCTCATCTTTATACAAAAGCTCAGCCTGATCCAGATCTTTTGATTAGGCCAGGTGGCGAGCTAAGGCTTTCCAATTTCCTAATTTACCAGCTTGCCTATGCGGAGCTTTATTTTACGGATACCTTGTGGCCAGATTTTGATAGGGCTTGTTTTGATGAGGCCTTGGCAGATTTTGCTAAGAGGAATAGAAGATATGGGGCCTTGTCATGAATTTGTTTAATAGGGCAATAGGCGGGGCTGTTATCCTTTTTCTTTTGGTCCTTATTACTTATTTGGGTAGGATTCCCTTGGCTGTTGGGGTGATGGTTTTTTCTTTTGTGGGCCTTCACGAGATTAAGGAGGCTTTAGCAAGGATTGATATCAAGTTACCTATTAAGCTTTTGTATCTTATAAACACCCTAATTATGCTTGCAGCTTTTGTGAATAATTCTGATCTTTATATAATTAGTCTCGTGCTTTCAGTTTTGTGCATGATGATTTATATAATTTTTAGACCTAAATATAGCTTGTATGATGGTTTTGCGACTTCTTTTGTCCTTCTTTATGTGTCATTTTTGATGAGTCATATTTTGAGGATAAAGGATATTAATTATGTTTGGCTACTTTATATAACAGCTTGGGGGTCTGATACTTTTGCTTATCTAGTTGGTTCGACTATGGGAAGGCATAAGTTTGAATCTATCAAGCATATTAGCCCAAACAAGACTATCGAAGGCTCTTTGGGAGGGATTGTCGGGGCGATTTTTCTTAATGTGATTTTTGTTAGGGAGTTTGGTCTCGGTGTTAAGCTTTACGAGCTTATTATTTTTACTATTATTGCAGCTATTTTGTCGCAAATTGGCGATTTGATAGCTTCATATATTAAGAGAAAGACTGGAGTTAAAGATTTTGGCCATATTATTCCAGGCCATGGGGGAATCCTCGACAGGTTCGATTCTATGTTATTTATTGCTCCAGTTTTGTATTTATTTTCAGTTTTATAAGGAGATTTGATGACTAAAATTATTATAGCTATAATCATGTTCCTATTTTTGATTTTGATTCATGAATTTGGACATTTTATTATTGCAAAGGCCTCAGGCATTAAGGTAAACGAGTTTGCTGTTGGCATGGGCCCTGCTATTTTGAAGAAGGTAAAGGGGGAAACCCTATATACTTTAAGGCTTATTCCTATTGGTGGTTATTGTGCCATGGAAGGGGAAGATGAGGAAAGTAGCGACCCTAGAAGTTATGACATGGCAGATGCCAAGAGCAAGTTTTTTACAATTCTTGCAGGGCCTATGATGAACCTTATTCTTGCAGTCGTGATTTTTTTCATAGTGAGCCTTAATACAGGTGTGGCTACTAATGTTATAGGAAATTTTACGGATGATTCTAGTGCAAGGATGGCAGGTCTTGAAGTTGGTGATGAGATTTTAAGTCTGGGTGGGGAAAAGATTGAGAAATTCTCCGATATTTCCCAAGTTCTTAATGCTTATTACAAGGATAAGGACATTACAAAAACAATCGAGCTTGAAGTGTATAGGGAAAGCTCAAAGGAAAAGCTTAATTTCGACCTTTCTCCTAAGAAGGAAAAGGGTGGAGTTTATCTTGGTATTGAAGCTAAGCTAAGAGGGGTAGGTTTTTTTGAAGCGATCAAGCTTGGTTTTGTTGAGACCTACAAGAATATAGCCCTAATTTTTATTATCCTAGGCAAGCTTTTTACAGGAAAAATTGCCTTCTCAGCCCTTTCCGGCCCAGTTGGTGTTGTAAAGGAGCTTGGTAACCAAGCCCAAAATGGACTTATGAGCCTCTTGTATTTTCTAGGCTATATCAGTGTCAACCTCGGAGTTTTTAACCTTCTTCCTATACCAGCCCTAGATGGGTCAAAGATTGTAAGTGCTCTATATGAGTTATTTACAGGAAAGAAGGTCAACAAGAAGTTTGAAGAAAAAATTACCCTAGCAGGTTTTGTAGTTTTAATAAGTTTGATAATATTAATTTCTATTAAAGATATAATAAATTTATTCTAAGGAGAGAAAATGAGAAAATTAACTAGAAAGATTTATGTAGGAGATGTTGCAGTTGGAGGTGACTCTCCTATTTCTGTCCAATCAATGACGACAGCAAAGACAAGTGATGTGGATGCGGTAGTCGCACAAATCAACGCCCTAGAAAAGGCGGGCTGTGATATAGCAAGGTCTGCTATTAATTCTATCGAAGATGCCGAGGCTATTTCTGAAATCAAAAAGAGGACTAATCTTCCCCTAGTAGCCGACATCCAATTTGATTATAAGTTAGCCCTTGCCGCAGTTGAAAATGGATGTGATTGTCTAAGGTACAATCCAGGAAATATTGGTGGGTCTGATAAGGTGAAGCAACTTGTAGAAAAGTGCAAGGAAAAAAAGATTCCTATTAGAATTGGTGTTAATTCTGGATCAATATCAAGAAAAATTGTCGACAAATTCGGTGGGGTCAATGCTAATTCCCTTGTAGCTTCTGCTCTAGAAGAAGTTAAAATCCTAGAAGAGCTTGATTTTCACGATATCAAAATTTCTGTTAAATCGTCAGATGTTAATACAATGATAGATGCTTATAGGAAGTTATCAGCATCTTGCGATTATCCCCTCCACCTAGGGGTTACGGAAGCTGGTCCTCTCTATCAAGCCCTTGTTAAATCATCAATAGGTATTGGCTCTTTGCTAAAGGATGGGATTGGCGATACTATAAGAGTTTCAATTACTGGAGATATCCTAGAAGAAGTCAAGGCAGGAAAGGCAATCCTAAAGGCCCTTAATCTAAGACGTGAAGGAGTCGATATTGTGTCATGTCCAACTTGTTCAAGGACTACAGTCGATCTTCCTAACATAGTAAGGGAAGTTGAGGAGAAAACAGGTGGACTTGATATATCTTCTAAGGTTGCTATTATGGGTTGTCCTGTCAATGGCCCTGGCGAGAGCAAGGAGGCAGATTATGGAATTTCTGCTGCCAATGGTATGGGCTTTCTTTTCAAAAATGGAAAGACAATCAAGAAGGTAAAAGAAGAAGAAATTGTCGATACCTTGATAGAAGTTCTACAAGAAAGTAAAGAAAATGAAAATTGACCTTGCTGATTTCTTAGATGTAGAAAGTGGTTTGTTTTTTGTAAGGGAGGCCATTTTCTATGAAAAAACTCAAATCCTAAGCCTTGATATAGAAGGGGAGGCTCTTAGCGAAGAGGATAGGAAAAAAATCTACGATTATTTTTCCTTTGTAAAGCTTGAACTTAATCTTAGGAAAAAAATCGAAGAGAAAGAGGGGCTGGTCCTAGCTGAGGATATCGAAGATGAAGGGCAGGCTGATTTTTCTTCTGATAAGAAGGGGGAAGATAAGCTTTCTGAAACAGAGATCCTCCTAAGGCAGAGGGAAGCCAAGGTCCAGTCTGCCATTGATACGACTATACAAAATAGGAATGAAGAAAAGGAAGTCGAAGTCCACGTCGAAGAGATTAATTTCGGCAAGAAGATTAAGTCCGATCCTATTGATATCAAGGATATCTACGAAAGAAAGGGCACTCTTTCAGCACTCGTTGGAAAAGTTTATGGCATAAGCGAAAAGGAAACGAAAAATGGCTATTATATATATACTTTCGACCTCGAAGATAAGACGGATGCCATTTCTTGTAAGCTTTTTGCTAATGATAAAAATAAATTTAAGCTTGAACCCCTTAGAGAAGGATCTGAAGTAATGGTTGAGGGCCTACTGAATTACGACAATTTTTCTAGGGAAGATGTCTTTACTATAAGCTCTATGGTTGATCATATCTTGGCTAAGAGGACTGATACTGCCCTTGATAGGAGAATCGAGCTTGAAATTCATACCAAGATGACCAACCTTGATGGCTTTGTCGATAACAAGGATTTGCTAAGAACTTTAAAGGCATGGAAGATGGGAGCTGTTGGCATTACTGATACTGAAACTCTCCAAGCTCTGCCAGATCTTTATGATAGTCTTAGTAAGGAAGGCATAAGGATGCTTCCGGGAGCTGAGCTTCTCCTTGTAGATGACGAGCTAAGGGTCTTGACCAATCTTTCTGATGAGGAAGTCCCTCCTATAAAGAAAATCGAGGAAGGCTCTTTTGTAGTCTTCGACCTTGAGACAACGGGCCTTTCTCGCTATAGGGATAGGATTACTGAAATAGGAGCTTGTAAGGTTATTGATGGCAAGATTTGCGAAATATACAACGAGCTTGTCAATCCAGAAATGCTTATTCCAGAAAAAATCACAGAGATAACTGGCATTACTAATCAAATGGTGGAGTCCTGTCCAAAAATCGAGGAAGTCTTGCCGGGATTTTTGGAATTTTGCCAAGGATCTATCCTAGTTGGTCAAAATACCGACTTCGATGTGGGTTTTGTTAGGGAAAATTGCACAAGGCTTGGTCTTGATTTTAACCCCCTATATCTTGATACCTTGCCAATGGCAAGAGCCTTATTTGCCGATATGAAGAAATTCTCCCTAGATAAGATAGCAAGAAAGCTAGAAATTCCTGCCTTTAACCACCACAGGGCAAGCGATGATGCGAGAGCTACTGCCCAAATATTTATTAAGATGTTTAAAATGATAATGAAAGAAGATGGGATTGACCTAAGCTCAATAAATAAACTTAAAAGCCATTGGCCAAAGGCTAAGCATGAATATTTTTCTGCTACAGTTTTTGCCAAAAACAAGATAGGTCTAAAGAATTTATACAAGCTTATCTCAGAATCGAGGATGAAATATTTCAATGATGAGGCAAAAACCCCCCTATCAGTCCTTGAAAAGTACAGGGAAGGTCTTCTATTAGGGTCTGGTTCTGATGAGAGCATGCTCTTTTCCTACTTGCAAAATAAGAGAAATAAGAAGGATATAGACAAAATTCGTGGGCTTTTTGATTTTTATCAAATGGCACCCCTAGGAGTATTTAACGATAGGGTAAATAAGGGTAAGCTTCGTGATTTCAACCAAGTAAGGGAAATAAACGAAAAGATTTTAGCTTTTGCTAAAGAAGACAATAAGCTTGCTGTGGCGACAGGGGCTGTTAGGTATTTGCAAAAGGATGAATATATCCTAAGAAATATTCTCCACAAGGGTCAATTTTTCAAATACCACGAGAATGAACCCCTCTATTATCTAAGGACGACTAAGGAGATGATGGATGACTTCTCTTATCTAAGTCCAATAGATGCGGAAGATGTGGTTATAAGAAATCCTAAAAAGATAGTCGATTTTATAGAAGATATTAGACCGATTCCTAAGGGAACTTTCCCACCAAAAATCGAAGGCTCTGATACTGAGCTTAGGGAAACTTGCTTTGCCAAGGCCCACTCAATTTATGGAGATCCTCTACCAAAAATCGTAGAAGATAGGCTAAACCGTGAGCTTAATTCTATTATTTCTAATGGTTATGCCGTTCTTTATATAATAGCCAAAAAACTTGTAGGAAAGTCCAACCAAGATGGCTACTTGGTAGGATCCCGTGGGTCTGTTGGTTCATCCTTTGCTGCTACTATGGCTGATATTACAGAAGTAAACCCACTATCACCTCATTATGTTTGTCCAAAGTGTAAACATTCAGAGTTTTTTGAAGATGACCTCTTGGGAGCAGGAATCGACTATCCAGACAAGACCTGCCCAGAGTGTGGAACTATGATGAAAAAAGATGGTCATAACATACCATTCGAAGTTTTCCTTGGTTTTGAGGGTGATAAGGAGCCAGATATAGACCTTAACTTCGCCGGCGAATACCAGCCAACCATCCACAAGTACACAGAAGAGCTTTTCGGTGAGGGTAAGGTCTTTAGGGCAGGAACAATCGGAGCTATCCAAGACAATACCGCCTTTGGTTATATCAAAAAATATAGCGAAGACTATCAAATCCAATTTACCAACGCCCAAGTAAGAAAGATTCAAAGAGGACTAAAGGATGTTAAAAGAACAACTGGTCAGCATCCAGGAGGTCTTATTGTCGTTCCAGATGATATAGAAATCTTCGATATCTGTCCTATCCAATATCCAGCAGATGATGGGAGGGGAGATATCAAGACTACTCATTTTACCTACAATATGATGCACGAAACCCTCTTAAAGCTCGACCTTTTGGGCCACGATGTGCCTTCTATAATTAGGGCCCTTCAAGATTTGACAGGAACTAATCCTTTGGAAATTACTATGGGTGATCCTAGAGTTATGAAGATTTTCTCTTCGACAGAAACTCTTGATATCAAACACGATTTTTCTAATAATGAGATAGGTACTCTTGGTATTCCTGAATTTGGAACAAACTTCGTAAGGGGGATGCTCAAGGACGCCTATCCTACCAAGTTTTCTGAGATGACGAGAATTTCTGGCCTAAGTCATGGAACGGACGTTTGGCTAAATAATGCCCAAGACCTAGTTAGAAATAAGATAGCAAGTTTTGATGAGATAATATCTACTCGTGATGATATCATGAATGCCCTTATCCAGCAGGGACTTGACAAGAAAAAGTCCTTCTCTATAATGGAGAAGGTTAGGAAGGGTAAGTCGCTTTCTGAGGAAACACTTGCTTATATGAGGGATAATGGTGTGCCGGAATGGTATATAGAATCTTGCCTAAAGATTCAATATCTCTTCCCTAAGGCCCATGCAGTCGCCTATTGTTTGATGAGCTATAGGATTGCCTACTACAAGGTTTATTATCCTGAAGCCTTCTATGCAACTTACTTTAATACCAAGATTAATGATTTTAAGTATTCAACAATTATTAAGGGACTTGGTGAAATCCAAAAAGCCCTCTCTGAGATTGGAGGGGATTACGATCTTACTCAAAGGGATAAGCAGATAAGGACAGTCCTCGAAGTTAGTGAGGAGATGGCAGCTAGGGATATAAGGCTTGAAAAGGCTGATATCTACAAGTCAGATGCTAAGAAGTTTCTACTAAGTGATAGGAAGGGATACATACTCCCACCCCTATCTGCAGTAGATGATGTAAGCGAGGCTATGGCCCTTGATATAGTAAGGGAAAGGGAAAAGGGAGAATTTATTTCCCTAGAAGACTTAAAAAATAGAACTTCAGTAAATAAAAACGCCATCACCAGCCTAAAAAATTTGGGCATAATTGATGGCATCCAAGAAGAAAATCAAATATCCTTATTTGATGGTTTATTCTAAATATCCTTTAAAAAATCGCCCCGACCTAGGGCGATTTTTTGTGAGAGTTATTATCCATTTATAATTTTTAATTCCTTGACCATATCTATTCTTGATATCCTAAATTCTTCTAGGAGTTGAACAAAGATAAAGATGATAAGACTTAGGAAAATGGCCTTTAAGTATATCATTGGGGGGATGTTTACATCTACATAAGCATCAAATTTTGTAAGGGCAAGTTGCATTAGCTTTTTGATAGAAAAGTCAATAAGGGGAATAATTAATAGCTCAAAAACTATCAAGATGGCAAAAATAGGACTCGTGTAGATGCTCGTACTCTCACGATTTTTCATGCCAAATATCTTTAGATAGGAGATATTAGTTTTTGATTTATCTACTATAAGGCTTGCAACAAGGAAGGATATTATGAGGTAGAAGATAATCGTAATAACTAAGAAAGTTTCGAAAATTCCACCAAATGAATCCATGAAGTGGGTCATAAACTTATCCATTTCTTCTCTATTTATTTCTGTCATTAGTAAATCCTTGTTAATATCAAGTTTTTTATCCGACCCATAGCAATTGAAATAGTCCTTATCCTTGGTTATGATTTTATTTAAGATATCCCTTCTTGTTATAAATTGAAATTGCTTGTTGCTTTTATCAATCGAACAAACCCTTAGGATTATTTCTTTATCATTAAAGGCCTCGACAAGTTTTATCTTATCTCCTATTTTGTACTTATAATTTTTGGCAAGGCCAGAAGATATTATGACTTCCTTATCCTTTAGCTTAGCTAGGGAGAGATTCTGATACTTGGATTTCTCATCAACTCCTAGGGTCTGGACTTTTTTCATATCATGATCTACTAGTTTTAAGGTGGATAGGGTAAGCTTATCAGCCTTGATATTTTCTTGGGAAGTCTTAACTATATAATTATGCTCATACTTCATCGAGTTTTTCATATTAGAAGCATAGTCATAAAAAATCGGCTTTAGGGATAGGGAATAAATCAACAAGATATTGGCAAGGCCTATACCAAAGATAAGGCTAACAATATTTGCCTTGTTGGAAAGGATGACCCTTATCCTAAACTTATTTAGGAAGGAAAATTTATCAAGCCTTAGCCTAGTTTTTGCTTTAGGAGATTTGATTGTATTTCTCAAAAAGTCAATAGGCTCATGTTTTAGTGCCTTACTAATAACAAGGTAGTTTATTATTAGATATATTATAAGGGGGATAAGGGAAGTAAGGATGAAAGACCTTAAATCGAATGTAACCTTAAACTTAGGTAGATCGTAAGAATTGTAATAAAGGTCAGTATATTTCTTGTAGCCGTGACTATAGGCTATGATATTTCCTATTAGGGAAGATATCAGACTTAGGAAAATCGGCATAAGCATATAGGCTCTTTTTAGCTCCCTTTTCTTATAACCTGAAGCAAGAAGGCTACCTATAATAGGGGCTTCATCTTCAATCATAGTCTTTACTTGGATGGAGCTAATAAAGGCAATGGCAATGATTAAGACTATCATAGCTGATGTCATCATTGGCACATCTCCTCCCATATCATCAGTAAAATAAGTTATACACTTATTGTCATAGCGAGTTGACGCATCTAGGATTAGATTTTTCTTATTTACGATCTTAATTATATCCTTTAGCTTATCATTGGCCTTAGCCTTGGCTAGCTTTTCGGTGTCATGGTAGGAATATTGATATTTGATTTGACCATGAAGATTCTTTAGTCCGCCCTTGGCTATAAGAGCTGTACCGAAATAACCAGTATCCATAACCAAATCCTCGCTATTTTTTAGGAGGGTAGAATAGTCGGCTAGGGCTACTAAGCCTTTTAGCTTATAAGTTTTGCCTCCTATTACTATGTGATCACCGATTTTAATTTTGTTGGCCCTGGCGTAGTTAGCTGATAGGCAAATCTCATCGTTTTTTTCCGCAAGTCTTCCTTCTAAGATTGAAGGCAGATTTATAGAGTCCCTATTTTCAAATATCCTGAGTTCTTTTTTACCTGGAAGTTTTTCTTCGACATAAAAATTTTCGTAGACTTTGACCTTTTTATTTTCCAAATCCTTGATTGTTGCTTGGTCTAACTTTTCTAAGCTTGTAAAGTTAGCATCTTCTACTTTTCCCTTCTCAACAAGATCCCAGTAAAGCTTTTTGGTAGAGTTTTGGGCTGTATAAAAGGAGGAGGAGAATATTACTATGAAGCAAAGGGCTACAAATATAGGAATAAAGCTTAGGGGTTTGAAGTATATTTGCCTATAAGACCTCTTGTAGATTGGATTTTTCATTACCAGCTCACTTCCTTTGCTAAAATTTTCTCCTTATTTTCAATGAAGGATTTGACAAGGCCATTGTGGAGGCTAAGGACATAGTCGCACATCTTGCTAATTTGTATATTATGACTTGCTATGAGGATTGTTGAATTATAATCACGATTCATTTTCTCAAGAAGAACTAAGACTTCCTTTGCACTATCATAATCGAGAGCCCCTGTCGGTTCATCACAAATTAGTATATCCGGTCTTTTGATAAGGGCACGAGCAATAGAAGTTCTTTGGGCCTGACCGCCGGAGATTTCATTAGGAAACTTGTAGAGTTGGTCGTAAATTCCTAAATCTAGAACTAAATTTTCAAGGTCAAGGGGGTCTTTGGCTAGGTATTTTCCTACTTCTATATTTTCTAGGACGTTTAAATCGCTTATTAGATTGTAGAATTGAAAGACAAAACCGACTTTTTTTCTCCTGTAGTCTTCCAAGTTACCCTTAGTCATCTTGGCGAGATTTTCATTTGCCACTATGACTTCGCCCGATTCTGCCTTATCTATCCCTCCTATAATATTTAGGAGGGTGGACTTGCCAGAACCAGACGGACCTAGGATACATACAATTTTTCCCTTTTCTATTGTTAAAGATACATTTTTAAGGACATCAATTTTATTTTCCTTTTGTCCATAAGATTTGCACAAATTTTTTATTTCAATCATAAGCCCTCCATGAAAGTGATAATCTATATCATAATTTTATCATTAAATCAAAGATATATCAATATATTTATATAAATCACTAGGGTATTTTAGTGAAGATATTAATAAATATTTCCTAAATCAAGGTGAAAAAAGACCATGCTTTGCTAAGCTATGGTCTATATAAGGAGAAATTTTATTTTCTCATCTTGATTAGTTCTTTTTTGATAAGTCTAGCACAGATGCTAGATAGATTTTCCATGTCCTTGACTAAGGCGAAGTCTTGATAGAAGAGATAGGAGGAGTTTTTGGGATTGTCCTTGTGGATAAGGCCAGCTATGGAAAGATGTTTCATTCTTAACTTGTCGAGTTCTTCTTTGGCATCATTAAGACCGACTTCAGCCTCATAGGCTTTGTTTAGGGCAAGGCCCTTGCTAATAAGGGGCTTGATGTCTGAAGGGGATGCATCGCTTAGTATGATTAAGAGATGGTTCTTCTCTTTTTTTGAAAAGAGTGTCGATAAAGCCCTGTAGGCAAGGCCGTCCCTATTAAAACCCAGGGCCTTGTAGGAGAAAATCCTATCTTTCTTAGTTTCTTCACCAAAGTCTTTGAGAGAGGTTATTACCGTATAGTCGCCAAGACTTGAGTAGGTCATTATCCTGTGGCTAATCTTGTTTGCTTCAAGGGCCTTGGATAGGATATAGGCTTCGCTTGCGACTATTTCTTGCTTATAAAGGAGGGAGGCTGATCCATCAAGGAGGATGTCGACCTTAAAGTCTGCTACAATATCGTAGGATTTTTGGGAGAAAATCTTTTGGTAGTTGGGAATTTTACTCTTCCAAGCAAGACTTCCTAGGAGATTTCCTTCCTTTCTTAACTCATAGCTTGCCTCATCGAAGGACTTTAGGGAAAGCTTTATATTTTTAGAAAGATTTTTGATTATCCTTTGATAGAAATGCTCATTTTTCTTAAAGAAGCTTAAATTAGCATCAAGAGCCTTGGCGTTTAGGGAATTGATTTTATCTGATAAGTTAAGGCCAAGGCCCGAGCTAAAATAGACCTTGGATTTTTTGTGCTTATCAACAGCACAAAGCTTGTTGATAAAATCTTCCTTTTCGTAAGAAAAGAGAGGCTTACCAAAGCTACTTACTATCATAGCTCTTTTGGCAGTTTTTCTCCTAGCTATAAAGGCTCCTAGGGGATTGATTCCTCTATTATCCTTATTAGAGAAGATATCGGCCCTGTTGGATCTTTCTAGTTGATAGGTCCCTCTAAGGTCAAAGAAGGAAAAGTTAAGAGAAAATGGGCTGGCTTTTTTTGAATTTTCCTTGTAGGATAGGAATTTCTCAAATAAGTTTAGGATTCTTACTTCCAGATTATCTTTATTAGTATCGGATGGAAGCTTGAAATTTTCATAAAGATTTGTTTCATTTTTACTTAGCTTATAACTTTTAGCTAGGATATCTGAACACTTTTTCATCTCAAGACAATAATAAAGATTTTCTCTTATAGCAAGATTTTTCCTCTTTAAGTCGTACTTATCAGCAAGGAAGCTTGAAGCATAAGATTTTCTAAGGTTGAGAAGTTCTGGTCTTTGGTCTAGCTCTTTTTTATAGCAAAAATCTTCAAGGAGATAGATGGCATAGAGGTCGTAGGAATCCCTGTTTTTATGATTTTGCCAAAGGGCAAAAAGTCCTTCGATTTTCTCCTTAGTAAAGTATTTTATAGCAAGACCAATTATTAGGTTTAGGTAGAAATCTGGCCTGCCATCGAGCTTTAGACCAATAAGAGGGGGCGTGAAATCATAAGAGCTAGCCCCGTTGTAGATTTGATTGAATATTCTTTTTTCTTGATTAAGTCCTAAAGATTCCTTCATTTTCTAGACTGGATCTCCCAAATATAAGTCCTTTTTGAAGCGACTTTTGATAACATCTTCTATGAGGCCTTTTTCGTAGGGGTCAAAGACCTTGTTTACTAGACACATACAAAGAGCTTCGTTATATTCAAGCCCCTCTTTGAATAGGTCTAGGGAGTCAAAAATCCCCCTCAAATCTATAGCTGTATCTGAAATTTCTCCTGCTTCAGCCTTCTTCTTGATATCGTAAAAAAGCTTAGCTACTTGGTCAAGCATCGAATCACTTATACTTGGATAATTCTCCTTGAGGAGCTCTTTTAGGCTAGCTTCTTCGATTATAGGCATATCAATAATTACAAATCGTGAAAGGAGGGCCTCATTTAGCTCTCTAGTTCCTTCGTAATTGTAATTCATGGTAGCAATAAATCTTGTGGCGGGATTGATTTTAATAAGCTCATAGCCAGGAATATCAATTAGCCTTCTGTAGTCAAGGATAGAGTGGAGGGTTGCCAAGGCTTCATTCCTTGCCATATTAATTTCGTCAAGGATTAGAAAGCCACCAGCTTCTGCTGCCCTCGTTACAGGTCCCTTCCTAAAAACAACCTCTCCATTTTTTAGAGTATCTGTTCCAATAAGGATAGACGAATCAATATTGACGTGGAAGGAAACATTCCACATTGGCCTATAAAAAAGCTTTGAGATATTTTCGGCTAGGACATTCTTGCCAGTAGATTTAGGACCTACTAGGAGGATGTTCTTTCCTGCAAGGATAGCCGCTATAACTTTTTTTATAATATTGTCACCCTTGTAGGTGAATTTTGGGTTGGGAATTCTTATATCCAAGCTCTCATCTAGGGGATTATCTCTGATAAATTTTTTGATTTGTTCATTTCTTACTAACATATTAACGCTCGATTGAATTAAATTCATTTACTATATATAATTTCTTGAAGGCTCCGAAACCGAAGGCTGAAATATCGACTTGGCTATCTTCGTCAATGTACATGGCAAGGGTTGGATTGTAAAAAATATCAACCCCATTAAAATTCGTATTAAGGTATTTTTCCTTATCTTCATTTTTGATTGAGATTATAAAATCTACTGTTCCTATGCCACAACATGCTGATTTTTGGTCGAGGTCAGGATTTATGAAGATTTGCCTTATATTTTTCTTTTCTAGATAGGCTAGGGCCTTGGCGTCTAAAATAAATTTCATAGTTTCTCCTATTAAAAAAGGGGATGGCAGCTGCCACCCCACTTAATTTTTCTCTTAGTCTAATTTTATAGCTTCAATTCTATTTTTATTTTTCTTAGAAATTTTAACAACGAATATTGCATAAGCTATAGCGATAATTCCTGCTATAGGATAAGCAATCTTGAAGTCTTGACCAAAGCCTAGACCCTTTACATTGATTATGAAAGAGAAAACTATAAAGGTATAGAAAATTCCAGGAATCAATGTGATTAGGTAGTTTTTGTTGTTATAAATTAGATAGCTTGTTGCTACTGCTAGAGCAAAGATAGCTACGAATTGGTTTGTAAATCCGAAATATCTCCAAAGAATGTTGAAGCCCTTAGGATTAGATTTAGCAAAGTAAAGAATAGCTGCTGCTGGAACGAATAGACAAGCTGCAAGACCTGCTCTCTTGCCAGGATTCTTTTGATCTAAGTTTAACTCTTCAGCAATGATAAGTCTTAGAGATCTAAAGGCTGTATCACCTGAAGTGATAGGAAGGGCGATTACACCCAAAACTGCAAGAAGTCCGCCGATCTTACCCATGAAGTATCTAGAAATTTCACCAACCATGAGAGTACCAGGAGTATCTAGGGCAGCTGTACCTGTTGAGAATATAACCATAGCACCTGCAGCCCAAATCATAGCTATGAAGCCTTCTGAAATCATTGTTGAGTAGAAAGTAGCCTTAGCTTCTCTTTCACTTTTAACTGTTCTTGAAACAAGGGTAACTTGTGAGCCATGGAAGCCTGAAAGGATACCACAAGCTACAGTTATAAAGAATGATGGGATAAACTTTTGACCTAATGGATGTTCGGCCAATAGACCTTGACCCTTGAATGATAAATCAGCATTTCCCTTAAAGATAATTCCAATAAGTACACCTATAGCTGAGATGATTAGAAAAGCACCAAAGATAGGGTAGATTCTACCGATAAGTTTATCAATAGGAAGAACTGTTGATAGTATGTAGTAAACAAAAATTACTGCATAGATAACCCAAATAATGTTTGAGTTAGGATCTGCACCAAAAATATCGTTTGCAATCAAGTCTCCAGGAGTATAAACAAATACTACACCAGTTAGGAGTAAAAGAATAGCTATAACTATGTTGTAGAATTTCCTACAACCTTCGCCTACATATTTACCTACAAGTTTTGGAACTTGGCTTCCGCCATTTCTCATTGAAATAAAACCAGTACAAAAATCGTGTACTGCACCAGCAAAAACACAACCGATTGGAATTGCTAGAAAGGCGATAGGTCCAAACAAGATACCTTGGATAGGTCCTAGGATTGGGCCAGTACCTGCTATATTTAGCAAGTTAATTAGCCAGTTTTTAGCCTTGCTCATTACAACGAAGTCAACTCCATCAGCTTTTCTGACAGCTGGAGTTTCACGATCGTCAGGTTCTAGTTGGCTTTCAACATATTTTGAATATACGAATCCGCCAACAAATAATATTATAAGACCGATAATAAATAATGTCATGATATTCCTCCTTTATTATTATCTGTAACCTTATTATAAACCTTTGTCAAAATAAATACAAGTGAATAAAAGCTTTGTTTTTGTAAAATGTTAAAAGACTAATAGATTCTAAGAAATTAAATGGTAAATTACTTTTCTAATTGGCTAAGATTGAATTTCTACTAATAGAAGGTATAATAAAGCTAAGAAAAGAGTGGGGGATGGTTCCACTCTTTTAATCTGTTAAGACTAAGGAAGGTAGTATGAATTTAACGAATAGACTTAAAGAAATCTTTGAAAGAGATATCGAAAGTATGGGTTACGAATTAGTAGATATTGAATTTAAGGGTGGCAAAAACAATAAAGTCCTAACATTCTTTATTTATAATAAGGAAGGAATCACTATCGAAGATTGTGAAAAGGCAAGTGCTTTTCTTGATACTAAATTAGATGAAATTGATATAATTAAAGATTCATATTATCTTGAAGTGTCAAGTCAAGACTTATCTCGTCCCCTAAAGACAGATAGGGATCTTGAAAGAAATAAAGATGAGCTTTTGAAAGTGAAACTCAAAGATGGGGAAGTTTTCTTGGCCAAGCTTAAAGAGATTTTGGATGATTCTTATATCTTTGATATTGAAGATAAAGAAGCTAGAGAAGTTAGAAAAGACGAAATTAAAGAAATATATATAGAGATTGTTTTCTAAGGAGAGTTTATGAATAATGATTTTATGTTAGCTTTAGATGAGCTTTGTAAGGAAAAGAACTTAGATAAGCCTACAATTCTAGATGCTTTACAAAAGGCGCTCATTAAAAGTTATCAAAAAAATTATGACAATCAAGAAAATGTTGATGTCATAATTGATGAAGAAACTGGAAAGATCGAAGTCTACGCCCTAAAGGAAATAGTAGATGAAGTTAACGACAATATAGTAGAGATTTCTCTAAAGGATGCTAGAGTAATCAACCCTACTTATAGGCTTGGAGATATAGCAAGAATTAAGCTTACTCCAAAAAACTTCGGAAGAGTTGCAGCACAAACTGCAAGAAATATTGTAATTCAAAAGATTAGGGATGCTCAAAGAGATTCTTTGTATGGAGAATACATAGAAAGAGCAAATGAAATGATAACAGGAACTATCCAAAGGGAAGATAAGTATAATGTCTATGTCAATCTCGACAAGATAGAAGGAATTGTTCCAGCAAAAGAACAAGTTTCTACAGAAAAATACCTTCCTAACGCTAGGATGAAGTTTCTAATTAAGGAAGTGAGAAATTCTTCCAAAGAACCACAAATCATCCTATCAAGGGCAAGCCAAGACTTAATTACTAGACTTTTTGAGCTAGAAGTTCCTGAAATAACAGATGGTATAATAGAAATCTACTCCCTAGCAAGAGAAGCTGGTTCAAGGACTAAGATGGCTGTATTTTCCAATGATGAAAACATTGATGCCATCGGAGCTTGTATAGGCTTTAAGGGGGCAAGAGTTAATTCCATAGTAGAGGAGCTTCAAGGCGAGAAAATCGACATAATTAACTTCGATAAGGATATCAAAGTATTTATATCAAATGCCCTATCCCCAGCTGATATCATCAAGGTACTTGTTAATGAAAAAAACAAGCAATCCCTAGTTGTTGTAGCTAGCGATCAACTTTCCCTTGCTATAGGCAAGGAAGGACAAAATGCTAGACTAGCCGCAAGACTAACTGGTTGGAAGATTGATATTAAAAGCAGTGAAGAGTTCGAAAAGTTAAGCCAAGTAGATATTGACGAAATTTTAGGTCTTAATGAATTAGACGAAGAAAGTCAACTAAGTGAAGAAAGCTTATCTAAGGATGAAGAAGACTTAGAAGTAAGCGAAGATTATGATAATAAAGAGCCTGTGGAAGAAGACTATATAGGGGAAGATGAAATAGACGATGAATCTAATGAGGATTAACAGATGAAAAAAGCTAGAAAGATTCCACAAAGAAAATGCGTGGTATGTGGTGAGCTTAAAGACAAAAAAGACCTTCTAAGAATTGTTAAAAACAAGGAAGAAGGGATTTTGATAGATGAATCAGGAAAGAAAAATGGAAGAGGCGCCTATGTATGCAAGAGTAAAGCTTGTATTGAGGAAGCCCTAAGAACTAATAAGCTAAACCGAGTATTTAGAACAGAGGTACCGGAAGAACTTTATGAGGAGTTAAAAGCTTATGAAGTAAATTGAGGAGAGTTATATGGCAGAAAAAATTAGAGTATATGAATTAGCAAAAGAAAACAATATGGTAGCAAAAGATATGGTTAAACTCCTAAAAGATGAGTTTGGTCTTGATATAAAATCTCATATGTCTATGGTAGGTGGCTCTGATCTTGAACTTATTCAAGGATATTTTGACGAAATAAATGAAGAAAAGATGGATAAGAAAAATAATAAGCATAACAAGAATAAGGGCGAAAAGAAACATCCAAAAAATCTTGTGAAGGCAGAAGATATAATAGAGGATGAAGAATTAGAAGAAGAAAAGCCAAAGAAGAAGAGAAAGAAAAAGAATAAAAATAAAAAATCTATCAAGCCAAGCAAAAAACAAGTTGAAGAAAAGAAGACTGGTGGAATTATAGAAATTCCAGAAACTGTCAATGTAAAAACTTTTGCTGATAAAATAGGTGAATCTCCAAATGCGGTAATAGCTAAGCTTATTGGCCTAGGCGTTATGGCAGGACTAAATGATCAAATAGACTTTGAGCAAGCTGAGCTTGTAGCACTTGATTTTGGTAAGGAGATTAAACCAGAAGAAGAGTACGATGCCATTGAAGAACAACAAGTCGAACTTGACTTTGAGGATAGGGAAGAGGATTTAAAACAAAGACCACCAGTTGTCTCAGTAATGGGCCACGTTGATCATGGCAAGACTTCAATCCTTGATAAGATTAGATCTACTAGGGTAACAAGTGGAGAGGCTGGAGGAATCACCCAACATATAGGTGCTTCAGTTGTTGATATCAACGGAAAACACATCACTTTCCTAGATACACCAGGCCATGAAGCCTTCACAGAAATGAGGATGAGAGGAGCTCAATCAACTGATATAGCAATCCTTGTAGTTGCTGCAGATGATGGAGTTATGCCACAAACTATAGAAGCCATTAATCACGCAAGAGCTGCTGGTATTCCAATAGTTGTAGCTATTAATAAGATAGATAAGGAAGTAGCAAATCCTGATAGGGTTAAGCAAGAGCTAATGGAACAAGGCCTAGTATCTGAACAATGGGGTGGAGATACAATTATGGTTCCAGTATCTGCCCATACAGGTCAAGGAATTGATGAACTCTTGGAGATGGTTCTCTTGGTTGCTGAGATGAGAGAACTAAAGGCAAACCCAAATAGAAATGCAGTAGGAATTATCATAGAAGCCCAACTAGACAAGGCAAGAGGAGCTGTTGCGACAGTCCTAGTACAAAAAGGAACCCTCCATGCAGGAGATTATGTTGTAACTGGATCTGCTTCAGGAAGAATCAGAGCTATGTTTAACTCAAGAGGAGAAGCTATTGAAGAAGCTGGCCCATCAATGCCAGCTCAAATCCTAGGTCTTTCAGATGTAGCAGAAGCTGGGGATATGATTTATGCAGTAGAAGATGAAAAGCTTGCTCGTGAATTTGCCCAAAGAGCAAAAGAATTTAAGCGTGAAGAACACCTAAAGGCTAAGGCTAACACTAACCTCGAAGATATGTACTCAGATATATCTGATGGTGAGCTAAAAGAGCTTAATATCATTGTAAAAACTGATGTAAAGGGTACTGTTGATGCAGTAAGCCAATCACTTACTAAATTATCTAACGAGGAAGTAAAGGTTACTGTTATAGCAGGAGCTGTTGGAGGAATTACAGAGTCAGATATCCTCCTAGCCCAAGCATCAAATGCTGTAATTATAGGCTTTAATGTAAGACCTACCCAAGGAGCCTTGGAAAGAGCTAAGGATAATAATGTAGAAATTAGGACTTACTCAGTAATCTATGAAGCAATAGAAGATGTCGAAAAAGCTATAAAGGGTATGCTAGATCCAGAATTTAAGGAAGTTGTCCTAGGAAGAGCAGAAGTTCGTGACACCTTCAAGGTTCCAGGAGCAGGTACTATAGCAGGAGTTATGGTAACTAATGGTTCTGTACCAAAAAGGGCAAAAGTTAGACTTCTTCGAGACAATATAGTAATCTTTGATGGAGAAATTTCATCAATGAAGAGATTTAAGGATGACGCAAGGGAACTTGCTTCTGGCTATGAGGGCGGTATAGGTCTTAACAGATTTAACGATATCAAAGTAGGCGATGTTATGGAAGCCTATGAAATGGTTGAAAAGGAAAGAGATTAATGAATAAAAGAAGAACAGAAAGAATCTCATCTGAAGTCAAGAAAGAACTTTCTAAAATCCTAAGAGATGACCTAAGTGATCCTAGACTAAGCAATGAGGCCATGGTTTCTATTACAGATGTAGAAGTGACAAATGACCTTTCCTTTGCGGATTGTTATATTAGCGTCTTGGGTGATGAGCAAAAGAAGGAAGATGTTCTTGATGCCTTAGACCAAGCCAAGGGCTACATCAAAATCCTAATTGGTGAGAGGATGAGATTGAGATCAATGCCTGAATTTAGGTTCAAATTAGATAATTCCATAGAACATGGAGCATATATGGACAAGCTTATAGCTGAGACCATTGCAAAGGATAAAAAGGCTAATGAACAAAGGGAAAATCAGTAAAGAAAAAGTCGACAAATTCCTAGAACTTGTTGATCAAGCAGAAACTATAGCCATAGCAAGTCATGTAAATCCTGATGGTGATAATCTAGGATCAAGTCTTGGCCTAAGAAGGTCCTTAGAGCTTTATGGCAAAAATGTTGAAGTAATTGGTTTTGATACGATTGACGATTATCTACTCTTCTTGCCAGAAATAGACCACTACAAGAAACCTTCTATGGATTCTTATGATTTATTTATGTTTTTGGATTGCTCAGAGTTTGCTAGGATTGGAGAAAAACTTGGACCTGTCGCTAAAGCTTCAAGAAAGAGTCTAGTCCTAGACCATCATGTTGGAGGTAGCTTAAAGACAGACCTTGATATTGTACTAGACACAGCTCCTGCTACTTGCCAGATAGTCTTTGAGCTATTAGATAGATTAAAACTTCCTATTGATAGGGATGTTGCTAGCCTTCTTTATACAGGGCTATGTACAGATACTAATAGATTTCTTTACTCAAATGTAACAGAATATACTTTCTATATGGCTGGTAGACTATTAAGCCTTGGGGCAGAAAGCCAATATATCTATAGAAATCTCTACCAATCAAAACCTATGAAGGTTATGAAATTCGAAACTGAAATCATGCAAAATGCAATCTTTTTCGATAAGAAGGCCTACTCAGTTGTATCCAAAGAACTTGTAGAAAAACATGGGGTTCAAATGGGAGATGCAGAAAATGTCATAAGCTTACTTAGGGATATAGATGAAGTTGAAGTTGCCATGCTTCTTAAAGAATACGACAATGGTGAATACAAGGTATCCCTAAGAAGCAAGGACTATGATGTATCAAAAATCGCAAGAGCAAATGGTGGAGGTGGACATATCAAGGCAAGTGGCTTTACTATTTACGCTAAGTGTCTTGATGAAGCCAAAAATAAGGCTTTTGATATGTTAAAGGAAATTGATGTATAGCGGAATTCTAAATGTAGATAAAGAAAAAGGAATATCTTCTGCTAGGGTAGTATCCCTAGTAAGAAAGGCCCTTGGTCAAAAAAAAGTCGGCCATACAGGCACCCTAGATCTCGAAGCCAGTGGCGTCCTTCCTATAGTAGTAGGAAAGGCGACTAGGCTTTCTGATTATATGATGGGAAAAGATAAGACCTACGAGTGCCTTATGGTCTTTGGCAAAAAAACCGACACCCTGGATGGGGCAGGAAAGGTTATTAAAGAAAGTTCTACAACTTGCTCTAGGGAAGAATTAGAAAATATCTTATCCAAATACATGGGCGAAATTGTGCAAATCCCTCCCATGTATTCAGCCCTCAAGGTAGATGGCAAAAAACTCTATGATCTTGCAAGAAGTGGTATAGAAATCGAAAGAAAAAAAAGAAAGGTCAACATCTATGATATAGAAATTCTAGATTTTGCCTTTCCCCAAGCGAGGATACTTGTAAAATGCTCCAAGGGCACTTACATAAGGACTCTTGTCGATGATATAGGAGAAGAGCTTGAGACTTTGGCATTCGTAAAAGAATTAAGAAGGATTAGGGTTGGAGAGTTTGACGTAGATAAGGCCATAAAATCGTCCGAGATTTTAGAAATTGATAAGGAAGAATTACTGGCTAGATTAGAAAATATGGATATAGCCTTAAACAAATATCCTAGCATAGATTTAGCAAAAAACTTATTCGATAAGCTTATTAATGGCATGATAATAAAGATAGATAAGCCCAAATCTGATGAATTAAGGGTCTATGTCGCTGGTGAATTTATCGGTCTTGGTAAAAGTTTCAAAGAAAGTGACGAATATTTTCTAAAGATGGAGAAAGTATTGTATGACAGAGAAAATAAAAATTTATGACCTAAATATAGACTTGCCCGACCTTCAAAGAAAGGCAGTTTCTTTGGGCAACTTCGATGGTGTCCATTTGGGTCATCAAAAGTTAATGAAAAACAATTTAGAAATAAGCAAGAAGTATGACCTAGAGCCAGCTGTTTTGTTATTTAAGCAAAACACCAAGCTAAGGCTTAAAGATGAGAAGGAATACATGACAAGTCTTGAAGATAAGATAGAAATTCTCAGCTCCATAGGAATCCATACTTTCTGCCTGATAGACTTTGATGAAAAGTTTATGAATCTTTCTCCAAGGGAATTTATTGCTGAAATTATCAACAAAAAGCTCAATGCTTCATATATTATATGTGGCAAGGACTACAGGTTTGGCAAGAAGGCCTCAGGCGATGTTGATACTCTTGAAAAATACGAAGAAAGATACAATTACAAGACTTCCGTAGTAGATTTTGAGAAGGAAGATGAATTTAATAAAATATCTTCTAATCACCTAAGAGATTTAATAAGAGAAGGTAATATAAAAAAGGTAAATAAGCTTTTGGCTAGACCTTACAAGATAAAGGGAACAATTGTTGATGGTATGAAGAGGGGAAGAACCCTGAATTTTCCAACTGCCAACCTAAAATTAAGCTTTAATTATGTCCTTCCTATTGACGGAGTCTATTTGACAAGAATTAATATAGATAATAAGTCCTACTATGCCCTTAGCAATGTAGGAAAAAATCCTACCTTTGGTGAAAATAGTAGGAAGGTTGAGACCTATATCCTAGATTTTGATCAAAATATCTATGGAGAAAATGTTTCGATAGAATTTCTAGAATTTTTCCGCTACGACATCAAGTTTACTTCAAGGGAAGAATTAATTGAACAGATGAATATAGATAAGAAAAGGGCCTACAAGTACCTAGAAAATTTGTCTTAGTTAGTTTACAAGATAATAAAGTTAAAGTATAGTAAATGAGGTTACCTTTGCTAAGTGACTGAAACCTCGACTCTCACTTGGTAAATGGCAAATTAAATATACGGAGGAAATTATGTTAAAATCAGAAGAAAAACAAGCAATAATCAAAGAATACCAACTAGAAGAGAAAGATACAGGTTCTCCAGAAGTACAAATCGCAATCCTATCTAAGAGAATTGCAGATCTTACAGAACACTTAAAAGCAAACAAGAAAGACCACTCTTCAAGAAGAGGTCTTTACAAGATGATTAGACGTAGAAAAGGTATGTTAAATTACCTAAGAGACAATGATATTGATAGATATAGATCAATCGTTGAAAGATTAGGTTTAAGAGGTTAATTATTGGGCGGGGTTTTACCCGCCTTATTTTATATAAAAAAAGTAATTAGGAGTGAAGATGGTAAAAACTTACAAATACGAATCAAAATTAGGAAAAGATTTTGAGATAACCATAGGCAAGTTCGCCGAACAAACCAATGGTGAATGCTACATAAGATGTGGCGATACATCATTACTTGTAACAGCGGTTGCAAGTGAAAAACCAAGAGAAGGAATAGACTTTTTTCCATTAATTTGTGACTTCCAAGAGAAATTATATGCAGTAGGAAAAATACCTGGAGGATTTCTAAAAAGAGAAGGCAAGGCAAGTGATGAAGCAACCCTAATCTCTCGTCAAATGGATAGGCCTCTTAGACCACTTTTCCCAGAAAATTATTACAATGATGTTCAAATTATAGCTACAGTTTTGTCTATGGATGAAGATAATCTTCCTGATCCTCTTACAACAATCGGTGCATCAATTGCCCTAGGCATATCCGATATACCTTTTTATGGCCCAGTTGGAGCTTGTATGGTAGGTAAGGTTGATGGAAAATTAATAATTAACCCTAACAAGGAAGAAAGAGAAAAATCCACCCTTGAGCTTACTGTTGCAGGTAAGAAGGGGGCGATAAACATGGTTGAAGCTGGAGCTTGTGAGCTTTCTGAGGAAGAAATGCTTGAAGCTATGCTTCTTGCCCTAGAAGAAATTGGCAATATTTCTGACTTTATCCAAACTATAATCGATGATATAGGTAAGGAAAAAATCGAAGTAGCTCAAATCGAAGAAACAGAGCTTGATAGAAAAATCTCAGAAGACTTTGAGGAAGATATTAAAAATTCAATTAGGACTACCGATAAGACAGAAAGAGAAGCTAATATCTTTAGGATAGAAGAAGAAGCTAAGGAAAAATACCTAGAAGCTTATCCTGAAAGTGAAGATGAAATTCACAGAAGAATAGATAATATCATGAAAAAGGAAGTTCGTCGTATGATTTCTATTGATAAGATTAGACCAGATGGTCGTGATCTTACAGAAATTAGACCACTTTCTGCTGAGGCTGGACTTCTTCCTAGAGTTCATGGATCTGGACTTTTCCAAAGAGGACAAACTCAAGTTCTCTCAGTAGTAACCCTAGGTTCTCCTGCTGATGTTCAAATAATTGACGGATTAAATAGGGAAGAAATCCAAAAAAGATATATCCACCAATACAATTTCCCACCATTCTGTGTTGGCGATATAAGACCTCTAAGAGGTCCAGGTCGTCGTGAAATTGGTCATGGACGTTTGGCAGAAAGAGCTCTTATTCCAGTTCTTCCTGACGAAAAAGACTTCCCTTACACTATAAGAGTTGTATCAGAAGTTTTATCATCAAATGGATCAAGCTCTCAAGCTTCAATCTGTGGTTCAACCCTTTCTCTTATGGATGCAGGAGTTCCAATAAGAAAACCTGTTGCAGGTATTGCTATGGGTCTTATCAAAGAAGATTCTTCTATCTCAATCCTAACAGATATCCAAGGTCTAGAAGACCACCTTGGTGATATGGACTTTAAGGTAGCTGGTACTCGTGATGGAATCACAGCCCTACAAATGGATATGAAAATAGACGGTATCACAAGAGAAGTCCTAGAAGAATCTCTTAACGATGCTCACAGTGCTAGGATGAGAATCTTAGATGTAATAGAGGCTGCCATAGATAAACCAAGAGATGACATCTCAGAGTATGCACCAAGACTTTTTACAATAGATATAGATCCAGAAAAGGTTCGTGATGTAATAGGTTCTGGTGGAAAGACCATCAACAAGATTATTGATGCTACTGGAGTTAAGATTGAAACAGAAGATGATGGACACATCACAGTTGCTTCAAATGATGGAGAAAGTGGCAAGAAAGCTATAGAGATGATCAAGGCTATAGTTACAGATCCAAAAGCTGGTGATGTCTATACAGGCAAGGTCGTAAGGATAATGAACTTCGGCGCCTTTGTAGAAATAGCTATTGGTAAGGAAGGCCTCCTTCATATTTCCCAAATCGACCATCATAGGGTAGAAAAAGTCGAAGACGAACTTAAAGTTGGAGATGAGGTTAAGGTAAAGGTTACTGAAATAGATAGACAAGGAAGAATCAATCTTTCAAGAAAGGCTCTTCTAGAAAAACCTGAAGCCTGGCCAGTAGATGAGTCACCATACAGGAAAGACGACAAAAAAGATAAGTAATTAACTTAGTGGAGCTGTTGTAATTAATAAGATTAAGAAATCATTATAGAATCAAGCGAATTGTCCCGAATGTAGTTTTGGTCAGTTTGCATGAGATATCATGGTTTGATTTTATTTTACACAGCTTCATTTTTTGTATATTTTATCATATAATAAAAGTAGAGGTGAAAATGACTAATAGAAATAATAATAGAATTAGAAAAAAATCAAATAAAAAATCACCCAACAGGTCAGTAGTTAGAAAGATTAGGGAAAATAAGTTTGATTTAGGCAAGTTTTCCATGCTAATGATGATTATCCAAGTTTTATTATTTGTCTTTATTTTATCATCAAATACAGGAATTTTGGGAGATGTTCTTTCAGACTTTTTTGCTAAAATTTTTGGGAAATTTTCCCTTGCCTTTCCAGTTATTGTCTTTATGACTTTTTTTGCCATTAGAAGGGGAAGTTATAGGAATAATCTTAGGAGATTTTTCCTCCTATACCTTATTTATCTAGTTACTCTTGCTATTTTTTCGAGAGCCTTTATTAGAAATGAATTAGCCTGGTCTATCCAATATTCTGCCAGTCAGAAGGCTTATGGAGGCGGGGCAGTAGGTGGAGCAGTTTGCTTTTTCCTAGTTGGCCTTATTGGAAACCTTGGCATGTATATAGTTTATGCTCTTTCTATCTTTGCCCTAATAATAGATTTAAGTCCCCTAAGCTATGGAGATTTCTTTGCTAAAGTTAAAGAAGTCTTTGGAGCTTTAGGAAGATATCTTAGAAATTTTTATAGGGATCTTATGGATAGCTTTGATAAGGATGAGAAAGAAGACTTACCTAGAAAAGAAACTAAAAGAAAAGAAGAGGACTTAGGAAAAATCGAAGAAAGAGCCACAGAAGCTAATAAAGAAAATCTGGTCGAAGAAAAAAGAAAGCCTGTCAAAAACTTTGACCTCGATAGTCTGGGGGATGCTTTGGTAAATAATTATAAGTCAAGACAAGTTAAGCTTAGTGACTTTAATGAAAACTTTAGGAGAGAATTTGGCGATTATAACTACCCATCCATAGATTTTTTGGAAGATAGGAATGAAGATGGGGGAGTAGATGATAAGGAGATAAGGCAAAGGGCCATAGCCATAGAGGAAACTTTGGATTCCTTTGGTATAGATGGCAAGGTTGTCCAAATTGATGTTGGCCCTACTGTAACCTGCTATGAGCTTAAACCTCAAAGGGGAGTTAAGGTTAGTAAGATAGTAAACTTATCTGATGACCTAGCACTTGCCCTTGCTACAAGCGGGATAAGGATTCTTGCACCAATTCCTGGCAAAAGTCATGTGGGTATAGAAGTGCCAAATGACAAAAAGGAAGTAGTCGGACTAAAGGAGATTTTCTCATCAGAAAAATTTGTCAAGTCCAAATACAAGATTCCCTTCGCCATGGGCAAGTCCATCTCAGGTGATGTGGTTGTATCTGCCATAGAGAAGATGCCTCACCTTTTGGTATCGGGGGCAACAGGATCTGGTAAATCAGTATGTATCAATACCATCATCATGTCCATCCTCTACAAACATTCGCCAAATGATGTAAAACTTCTCCTAGTTGACCCAAAGGTAGTAGAGCTTTCAATCTATAATGGAATCCCTCACCTAATCATGCCGGTTATAACAGATCCAAAGAAGGCTTCATCATCCCTCTTCTGGGCCATAAGTGAGATGGAGAAAAGATATAAACTCTTTGAAAAAAATCATGTCAGAGATATAGTTGGATATAAGAAAGCTCAAGAGTCTGATGATTCTATGGAAAATCTTCCATATATTGTAATAATCATTGACGAGCTTGCGGATTTGATGATGACAGTAGGAGCTGAGGTCGAAGATTATATAACAAGGCTTGCCCAAAAATCAAGGGCTTGTGGAATCCACTTGATAATCGCAACCCAAAGGCCAACCGTTGATGTCATAACTGGAACTATTAAGGCTAACATACCTTCAAGGATTTCCTTTGCAGTAACAAGTCAAATCGACTCTAGGACAATCTTGGATGCCCAAGGAGCAGAAAAACTTTTAGGTAAGGGGGATATGCTCTATGCTTCAAGTGATTCAATGAGACCTGTTAGAATCCAAGGAGCCTTCGTCTCAGATGATGAAGTAATAAGCGTAGTTAGGGCGATCAAAGAAGGAAATGACACCAACTACGATGAAGAAGCCATAGAAAAGGTCGAAGAAACGGCAGCTAATAATAGCGAAATGACTGAAGATGAAGATGAGCTAATCAACGAAGCTATCGAAGTAATAATAAATGAAAAGACTGCTTCAGTATCTATGCTTCAAAGAAAGTTAAAAATCGGCTATGCAAGGGCTGGAAGGCTAATTGATCAATTGGAGCAAAGGGGTGTAGTCGGTGGCTATGAAGGTTCTAAACCTAGGAAGGTCCTCGTTGATAGGTCGTATTTAGAAGGAGAAAAAAATGAATTTAGCAAATAAAATAACCCTAATGAGACTCTTTTTGATACCAGTCTTTGTTATAATATTTATGATTTCTGGAAGAGATATGAACTTGGCAGCTATAGTTTTTGTTATAGCAAGTCTTACAGATGCACTTGATGGTCATATAGCTAGAAGTAGAAATATGATTACGAATTTTGGTAAGTTTACTGATCCCTTGGTAGATAAGGTCCTAACCATGGCAGCCTTTTTGGTCTTGGTAGAAGATAATACAATCCCTGCTTGGCCAGTAATAATAATTATATCAAGAGAGCTAATCATAACAGGCTTTAGGACTCTAGCAGCTGATTCTGGAATTACAATTGCTGCAAGCATGTGGGGCAAGGCAAAGACTACTAGCCAAATGATAGCCCTAGTTATGCTTTTGCTAAATGTGGAAGTTATTAATAAGCTAGGCATCTATGTCTTCTACCTAGCCCTTATATTAACAGTTATATCAGGTCTAGACTATCTTGTAAAAAACAAAAAAGTTTTGGACTTAGAAAATATTTAAAGGTCAACTCTACACTAGCTTGTAGAGTTTTCTTATGCCCTTTTCTTTAAGAAAAGTAAAAAAATGATATAATAAGATTAATAGGTAATTATAGTTTATAGAAAAAATAGAGGAGAGTTTATGGATAAAGAGAAACAAAAGGCCCTAGACCAGGCTTTTAAGAATATAGAAAAGAAATATGGTAAGGGTGCTATTATGAAGATGGGTGATGCTCCAAGAGTTTCGGTATCTGCTATACCAACTGGGGCTGTCAACCTTGATATAGCCCTCGGTATCGGTGGAATCCCAAGAGGAAGGGTCATAGAAATTTTTGGTCCAGAATCTTCTGGTAAGACAACCCTCGCCCTCCACATAGTAGCCGAAGACCAAAAGCAAGACCAAACCTGTGCCTTCATAGATGCAGAGCATGCCCTAGATGCAGAATATGCAGAAAACTTGGGTGTTGATATAGATAATCTTATCTTATCCCAACCAGATACAGGTGAGCAGGGTCTTGATATAGCAGAAAGTCTAGTAAGAAGTGGAGCGGTTGATTTAATTGTAATCGACTCAGTTGCAGCCCTAGTGCCAAGAGCTGAAATCGAAGGAGAAATGGGAGATAGCCATGTTGGTCTCCAAGCAAGACTTATGAGTCAGGCCCTAAGAAGACTTACTGGTGTTATAGCAAAGTCAAATACAACAGTAATCTTTATCAATCAGTTAAGAGAAAAAGTAGGAGTAATGTTTGGATCTCCTGAAACCACACCAGGTGGTCGTGCCCTAAAGTTCTATTCATCAGTTAGACTTGATATAAGAAGAATTAAGACAATTACCCAAGGAGATGATTCAATAGGATCTAGAACTAGGGTTAAGGTAGTAAAAAACAAGGTAGCTCCACCATTTAAGGTAGTCGAATTTGATATCATGTATGGTAAGGGAATATCAAAATCTGGAGTTCTCCTAGATACAGCAGTTGACCTTAACATAGTTGATAAGGCGGGCTCTTGGTTTTCTTATAAGGACGAAAAACTCGGCCAAGGTAGGGAGAATGTAAAAGATTATCTTGAAGCAAATCCAGAAATTATGGCTCAAATTGATAGTGATGTTCGTAATACTATACAAGTAGCTGATGATGGAGAAAAAACAGAAGAAGTTGAAAATATAGAAAATGAAGATTAAAAATAAGCTCTTGCAAGGATAAAAATGCTTGCAGGAGCTTTCTTTTTAGATATAAGTCTTAGAGGAAACTTAGTTGATTTAGGTCTCTTTTTGAAAGTTTTGATAGGGAAATACCAATCAGTCTTAAACTTTCACCCTCATATAGGTCGGCTAAGAGCTTTTTAGCTTCCTTGTAAATGTCTTTAGCCTTATAGATGGGTTCTTGGAGGGTGATGGCCTTACTACGAGTGTGGAAATTTTCATCCTTTATTTTGAGATTGACAGTTTTCGCCTGGATATCCTTTATTTGCATCTCATCTTCTATCAGTTCGGACAGATTTCTAAGATAAGAGTCGAGAATCTTTGGCTCTTTCGTGTTTTGGGTGAAAGTTCTTTCCTTGCCTATCGATTTTCTAAGTCTATTGGGATTGACAGCTCTCTTGTCGACACCCCTTATAACTTGATAGATATAGGCCCCTTGCTTGCCAAAATTATCAAGCAAATACTCCCTATCTAATTTCAATAAATCTTTCACCTTATATATGCCAATCTTATTTAGCCTTTCACTTGTCTTTTTGCCGATACCATGAACCTTATTTATAGAAATTTCTGGCAAAAACTTATCTAGGTCATCTTCCCCTATCATGGTTATACCATGGGGTTTTTTCCAGTCGCTAGCAAGTTTTGCGAGAAACTTATTGTAGGAGATACCGACTGAAATACTTATACCAGTATCTTTAAAAACCTTATTTTGGAGAATTTGTGCTCGAATTAGGGGATTTTTGCTTTCAACTACTATGTAGGCCTCATCAATTGAAACTTGCTCCATTAGCCTTGTAAATGACTTAATGATAGAGAATACTTCCTTAGATTTTTCCCTATAATATTTGTGGTCAACTGGCAAAAGAATTAGGTCTGGGCAAAGTTGTTTGGCCATAAATACTGGCATAGCTGAGTGAAGGCCATACTTTCTTGCCTGGTAGTTGGCAGTAGTAAGGATTGACTTATTGGAAAGCCCTCCCACAGCCAGGGGAAGATTTTTTAATTTTGGATTTCTTAACTCTTCGCAAGATGCATAGAAGGCATCGCAATCTAGGTGGAAAATGTACTTCATATAGCCATTATACTGCTTATAAAAAAATTAAGCTTCCTATAGCCTAGAAAGCTTTGCCTAAAAAGCTTATATAAAGTATCATATACTTATGAGAATAGATAAATTTTTGAAAAATGCAAGAATCATTAAAAGAAGGCAAGTTGCTAAAGAGGCTTGCGAAAATGGAAGAGTAAGTATTAATGAAAAGCTTGCTAAGCCAGGCAGCCTAGTTGAAGAAGGGGACCTTGTAGAAGTGGTTTTTGGTAAATCAAAGCTCAAATTTAGGGTGACTTCTTTGATAGATGGGGCAAAAAAGAACAATGCTATAAGCATGTATGAGGTGATTGATGACTAAGAAGAATTCATATTTTAAAAAACGCAGGAAGAAAAACCAGAAATTTTTAATCACTATTGTATCAATTATGGTTTTGGCGGCAGGCTCTTTTAACTTATATAACAGGGCCTTAGATAGGGAATTTGCCAAAGTTAATAAGGATATAAAATCCCTAACAAAGAAAAAAGAAGAACTTCAAATATCCATTAATGGCCTTAAAGAAGATTATGAAAATAGAAACACTGACGAATTTAAGGAAAAAATCGCTAGAGATAGGCTAGATATGGTCAAAAAATCTGAAGTGGTTTACCAAGATGACAATAATAAATAAGCTAAGAGAATGCATTATAGAAAATAAGCTTATAGATGAAGGCGACCATATAATAATAGGTGCTAGTGGGGGACCAGATAGTCAGTTTTTGATTTATGGGCTAAAGGATTTGATGAAAGAGATGAATTTCACCATTACCCTTGCTCATCTTAACCACCTACATAGGAAGGAAGCTATTTTAGATGAACAATTGGTAGAGGCTACTGCCAAAAAACTTGGCCTTGCCTTTAAGAAGAAGGCTTGTAGTATGGATTCCTATGCCAAACAAGAGGGTCTTTCTAGTGAGGATGCTGGAAGAAGACTTCGATATGAGTTTTTTAGACAGCTAAAGGGAGATAATCCCAAGGCAAAAATTGCCGTAGCCCACAATTTAGACGATCAAGCAGAAACCGTTCTCATGAGAATAATAAGGGGAACGGGTATTGAGGGACTAAGGGCTATGGATTACAAAAATGATGACATAATTAGGCCAATCCTTGATATAAGAAAATCTGAGATTCTAGCTTACCTCAATGAAAATAACATTGCCTATGCCATAGACAAGACAAATCTCGAAACTGATTATACTAGAAATAAAATAAGGCTTGAGCTTATTCCAAGTATTGAGAAAATCAACCCGAATTTTAAAAGTAGCCTCGTGAATTTATCAAAGCTCTCTAGGCAAGAGATTGAGATAAGCGAGGCTTATCTAGCAAATATTTATGAAGAATGTCTAAGTCTTAGACAAAAAGATGCTATTAGCTTTAAGAAAGATAAGTTCGAAGCACTAAGTAGGGCTTTAAGGGCAAGAATCATCAGATATGCTATTTTTGATTTAAAGAAAAAAATCAGGGATATATCCAAGGAAAATATAGACTCATTTTTGGCACTTACATCCTTGGCTAATGGCAAAGCTATTATTAAGGATGATTTAGTTTTCTATAAGTCTTATAATTTCTATAGGCTAAGTATAAATGAGGGAAAAAATCTAATGCCAAGCGATGAGGCCTACCTAGATATAGGAGAAAGCCTATCTTTTGGAGCTAAGATTATTAGCCTAAGTGAAGTTACAAATTATGATAAAAAATCCTCCCGCAATATCGAATATTTTGATAGGGATAAGTTGACTTTTCCCTTGAAAATAAGATATAGGAAGGCTGGCGATAGATTCAAACCACTTGGCATGGACCATAATAAAAAACTCAAGGACTTTTTTATTGACTTAAAGGTTGATAAGTTCAAGAGGGATAAAATTCCCCTAATTTTATCAGAAAATGATATAATATGGGTGACATCTTTTAGGAGTTCGGAGGATTATAAGATTGATCCTTCTACAAAAAATATAGTAAAGATTGAGGTAAAGGATGATAACTGATTACAGCGATATAATTGAGAGAGTTTTGATTGATGAAGATAGCTTGCACAAGAAGATAAAACAATTGGCACAGACTATCAATACTTATTATGCTGATAAGGGAACTCTAATACTTGTGGGAATCCTCAAGGGATCAGTGATGTTTATGTCAGAGCTAGCTAAGGAGCTAAAGGTAGATCTTATGATGGACTTTATGATTGTTTCATCATATGCTGAGAATACTTATTCTAGTGGCAATGTCAAAATTTTAAAAGACCTTGATATAGATATCAAGGATAAGGAAGTGCTAATTGTCGAAGATATAATCGACACTGGCTACACCTTAAAAAAGACTAAGGAAAATTTAATTAATAGGCAAGCAAAGGATGTAAAAATCGTAACCTTGCTCGATAAACCTGAAAGAAGAGAAGTAGAAATCAAGTCAGACTGGTCAGGCTTTAAGATTCCTAACGAGTTTGTAGTTGGCTTTGGTCTAGACTACAATCAGATGTATAGGAACCTACCATACATAGGTGTAGTAAAAAGATCAGTTTATGAAAATATAGAAGATGCTAAATAGGTCTTATGGCCTATTTTGTTTTGAGGAGGAAAAATGGGAAAGAGTTTAGATTCAATGATAGTAATTTTGTATGGGGCAATAGTTGTATTTTTCTTATATAGGATATACAAATTACTGGGATACAGAAAGAGCCTTAGTGGAGAGATTAAAAGCTTTGATAGACCATCATCAAGTTTTGAGATAATTTTATTTTCAGTCCTAATTATTACCGGTGCTGTAAACTTATATGCAGGTTTCCAACAAGGAAATAACAAAAATATGTTAACCTCAGTAATTATGATAATTCTTGCTTTTGTATTTATGATATCAACAAAGGCTAAGTTAATGATAGGAGAGAATGCTATTATAGCAAATTCAAATCTAAGAAGCTACAAAGAGATTAGAAAATGGGGCTTTGATACCAAAAATTCTGAATTAATTCTCCTTGTTAAAGACCAAAAAGGAGAGCTTAGGGAAACCACCAAGGTCAAGAAAGAAGATATTGAAGAAATAAATAGCTTAATTAGAAGATATAAGTTAGGCAAGTAAGCTTGAAATTTCGTCCGATAACCGTATCATATAAGAGTTAATTTGAATGTAATTTGGAGAATTTATGTTATTAGTAATTGATATTGGAAATACGAATACGGTTATTGGTGTTTATGAAAATGAAGAATTAAAATCTAGATTTAGAGTGGCGACTGATTTAAAAAAAACTAGTGATGAATTGGTAGCTACTTTATTTAATATGTTGGCAATTAAGCAAATTGCAGTAGAAAACATCGAGGATACTATAATGAGCTGCGTTGTGCCAGATGTTATGTATAACTGGCAATCAGCTAATAGGAAGCTTTTTGATAGGGAAGCTATTGTAGTAGATTCAGATACTCCTACTTTTTTGACTATTGATTATGAAAACCCAAGAGAAGTTGGAGCAGACAGGATTGTCGATGCTGTAGCCGCCTACAGTAAGTATGGTGGGCCTGCCATAGTTGTCGATATGGGTACTGCCATAACCTTTGATGTTGTTACAGAGGATAAGAGATACTTGGGTGGATCTATCGCGCCTGGTATAAGAATTGCCCAAGATGGGCTTTTTGGTGCCACTGCAAAACTTCCAAAAATTGAACTAATGGTTCCTACTAGTGCCATAGGTAAGAATACATCAGAAGCTATCAACGCTGGTATAGTTTATGGTTATATAGGCATGATTGACAGCCTAATAGAAATTCTAGAAAGAGAAATGAAAGAAAAATATGGAATTGACGAGAGCGATATTACCGTTGTTGCAACAGGAGGCTTCTCAGAGCTAATTTCTCAATCTAGTAAATTTATAGAAATTATTGAGCCAGACTTGATGCTTGAAGGACTTAGAATTATTTATGAGAGAAATAAAAATCTCTAATTCTCTGATTCTTGCACCTATGGCTGGAGTAACTGATTCAGCCTTTAGGCAAATTTGCGAAGAAAATGGCTGTGATAAGACCTTTACAGAGATGGTTTCAGTAAATGCCCTTGATTTTGATAATAGGGCAACAGAAGAGATTATGTATAGGTCTAAAGCTGAAAAAAATGTCAACATTCAAATATTTGGCAAAGACACCGATATTATAGAAAGGGTAGTAAAGGAAAAGATTAATCCCATAGAAGAGTTCAAAGAGATAAGCTTTAATATGGGATGTCCTGCACCTAAAATATTTAAAAATGGTCAGGGTTCAGCCCTTATGGTCGACCTAAAGAAAGTCTATGCTATTGGCAAATGCCTAGTTGATTCGACAGATAAAATTGTCAATGTAAAGTTTAGACTAGGTATAGATGATTCTTCAAAAAACTATATAGAAGTCGCAAAGGCCCTAGAAGATGCCGGAGTCGACTATGTGATTCTTCATGCCAGAACCAGAAACCAACAATATTCAGGAAAGGCTGATTGGACTGCTATAAGGAAGTTAAAAGATTCCCTTGGGATTCCAGTAATAGCCAATGGTGATTGTTTTAGCGTAGAAGATTATAAAAATATCCTAGAAGTAACAGGAGCTGATGGAGTTATGCTTGCAAGAGGAGTTATGGGCAATCCCTTCCTCTTTAGGCAAATCAAGGATTATATCCAGGGAAAAGAAATTACAAGGATAGGCTTTGATGATATATTAAAGACTATCAAAAGACAATACAAACTTTCCCTCGCCTACAAGGATGAAAAACTTGTGATAAATCAAATGAGAAAACATGTCGGCTGGTATATCAAAGGCCTTCCATCCGCTGCGACTTACAGGGCTAGGGTAAACAAATTAAAAACTACAAGAGAAATTTTTGACCTGTTAGAAGAATATAGAAAAAATTTAGAGGATAATTATGACAGAAAATAAAGAAGTAATATTAAGCAAAGAGTATTTAGAAAAGTTAGAAGACGAATTAGAATATCTAAAAACTAAAAAGCGTCCTGAAATTGCAGAAAAGATAAAAATAGCAAGAAGCTTTGGCGACCTTTCAGAAAATGCAGACTATGATGAAGCAAAAAATGAGCAAGGTGAAATAGAATCAAGAATTGCCAAGGTAGAAGATATGATTAGAAATGCCAAGACTATCGAGGTTAAGGAAAACTCTGATGAAGTTGGTGTTGGTAATACTGTAACTGTTTATGACGAGGAATTTGACGAAGAGTTCGACTACAAGATAGTAGGAACTGCAGAATCAAACCCCCTAGAAGGATTTATTTCTAACGAATCTCCAGTAGGGGCTGCCCTTATAGGCAAAAAAGTGAATGAAAGAGTCGAAGTAAGTACACCTAATGGAAAGATGTACTTTGTAATTAAAAATATTAAGTAAGGAGAGAACATGGCTGATAACAAAGATTTAAATGAGATGCTACAGATTAAAAGGGAGAAGTTGGAAGAGCTAAAGGCTCAAGGACTTGATCCTCACAAGGTTGTAAATTTTAAGGGAAGAATACCATCAAAAAATATCAAGGATGACTTTGAAGCTTTTGACGGAAAAAATGTTAGAATTGCCGGAAGAATTATGGCCAAACGTGGACATGGTAACATGAGCTTTATGGATATCCAAGATGAGTCAGGCCAAATTCAAATTGTTAACCGCAAAAATGTTATCGGCGATTTATTCTCACAAGTTAAAAAATACGATATTGGAGATATAGTAGGAATAGATGGAAAGGTATTTAAGACCAACCAAGGAGAAATCTCTATTGAAACTGAAACTCCACTACTAATGACCAAATCCCTACAAATGCTTCCAGAAAAATGGCATGGTCTAAAAGACCAAGACCTAAGATATAGACAAAGATACTTAGACCTAA
The DNA here is from genome assembly GCF_947087635.1 of Anaerococcus tetradius. Classification (NCBI taxonomy): domain Bacteria; kingdom Bacillati; phylum Bacillota; class Tissierellia; order Tissierellales; family Peptoniphilaceae; genus Anaerococcus; species Anaerococcus tetradius. The sequence goes on along the minus strand of NZ_CAMUDP010000011.1, from coordinate 4,620 downwards.
TAGTAAATCCAGAAGTAAAGGATGTTTTTGTACAAAGAAGTTTAATAATATCAGAAATCAGAAGATTTCTTGATGGCAAGGGCTTCTTGGAAGTAGAAACACCAATCCTAAACACCATAGCTGGAGGAGCCACTGCAAGACCTTTCATCACCCACCACAACAGCCTAGATATAGGTATGTATCTAAGAATTGCATCAGAGCTTTACCTAAAAAGATTAATAGTAGGTGGTTTCGATAAGGTATATGAAATAGGTAGGATGTTTAGAAATGAAGGAATGGATGCAACTCACAATCCTGAATTTACAACTATGGAACTATACCAAGCCTATGCTGACTTCGAAGATATGATGGAAATAACAGAAACAATGGTTGAAGCAGTTGCCCAAAAAGTAAAGGGCAAGACCCTAGTAGAACTTGATGGAAATGAAATTGAACTAAAGGCTCCATGGAAGAGAATATCAATGATTGAAGCCGTAAAAGAATATTCTGGAGTTGACTTTAACGAAATTACAGACTATGAAGCAGCAGTTGAAATAGCTAAGGAAAAGAATGTAGAAGTTAAGGGAAGTAGGGGAGAAATCATCGCAGAATTCTTCGATGAATTTGTAGAAGATAAGCTCATCCAACCAACCTTCATTATTGACTACCCTGTAGAAATATCTCCACTAGCTAAAAGAAAGAACGATGATTCAAGCCTAACTTACAGGTTTGAAGCCTTCATCAATGGATCAGAAATTGCCAACGCCTTCTCAGAACTAAATGACGCCCTTGATCAAAAACAAAGATTCCTTGACCAAGTAGCCAAGAGAGAAGCTGGAGATGACGAAGCTCAAATGATGGACTACGACTTTGTAAATGCCCTAGAAATAGGAATGCCTCCAACTGGTGGTCTCGGTATAGGAATTGATAGATTAATCATGATTCTAACTGGTCAACACTCAATTAGAGACGTCTTGCTTTTCCCAACAATGAAGCCAATAGGCAAGGAAAAAGCTGAAGCTGATAAGCAAATAGCTAAGGATATAAGTTCTAAGGAAATAAAAATCGACCTATCAAAAGTTAAGGTTGAACCACTATTTGAAGATATGGTAGACTTTGAAACATTCTCAAAATCTGACTTTAGGGTTGTCAAAGTTAAAGCTTGCGAAGAAGTTCCAAAATCTAAAAAACTTTTGAAATTTACATTAGATGATGGATCTGGAAAAGAAAGAACAATTTTATCAGGTATCAAAGAATACTATGACGCAGAAAGCCTAGTAGGAAAAACCCTACTTGCTATTTGTAACCTTCCTCCTCGTAAGATGATGGGAATCGAATCAGAAGGTATGATTATATCTGCAATCTGCGAGTACGATGGAGAAGAAAAACTTAACTTAATAATGCTTGATGGAAATATTCCAGCAGGATCAAAATTATATTAAAGAACACGCTAATTATAAAACTGGGGTTTGTTACGAATCCCAGTTTAATTTTTATAATTGGAGTAATAGAATTATTAAGCTATACAATAAAATCAATTTAAAGAAAAATAAATATTAGATAATCTCAGACGATAGAAATTATAAACTCTATCGTCTTTTTTTACTCAAAATAAGGACGGAATAACACAAAAAATTCTCTAAAACGCCTAATCAATGTAAGATAGAATGAAATCAATATTTATGCTATAATTAAATAAATCTAATACAGGAAAAATATGGATATTATGGCACTTAACTATAAAGCATTATGGATACAGTTAGCAAAAAAAGAATTAAAGAAAACAGATGTAATAGCTATGGCAGGACTTACTACAAATGTTATGGAGCAAATGGGCAAGGATAAACCAATTACATTTAAGAATTTAGAAAGAATATGTAAGGCTCTATCTTGCACTCCTAATGATATTATTAGTTTTGAAGATTATTTAAAAAATGAAGGGGTAATAGAGGTAGGAAGTTCATGTTAGATAAGTATAAAAAATTAATGTCCTATATAGGGCCTTTTAAGAAAACCAGATTATTTATTTTATTTATATGTTCGCTCGATATTTTATTAGCTTCCCTAACACCTTTTTTGATAGGAGAATTGATAAACATTATAAATAACGGAGAAGCGGTAGCTTTGATTATAAAGCAAGGCCTAATTACAATTCTTGTCGCTCTATTTTCTGGCATTTTAAATACATATCAAAATTATAAATGGCATTTATTTTCTGTTGAATACCTAAATTACTTCAGGACTCTTTTATTAAAAGCGGGACTTAACAAAGATACTAGCTTTTACAAAAATAAGAATGAAGACTACGCCACAAGAATCCTTCAAGATTCTCTGAATATTGCTGAGGATATAAGTATCGGACTTCCTATGCTTATATTAAATGTTCTAAGATTAGCTATTGTAATATTTTTTATGGTCAGGATGAATGCAAAGCTTAGTCTAATTCCTCTGACTGTGATTCCTATATACATTGTAGTATTTCATTTTATAAACAAGGACATTAGGGAAAGGTCAAAAGAAGAAAGGGAGGGATATTCCCTTATATCAAAAACTGTAAATGAATACTTATCTGGCATATTCGAGATTAAAATAAACAATAAGGAAGAGTTTTTTCTTGATAAATTTAAAAGCAAGATAAAGGAATATACCAATATTTTGAAGAGGATGAGGCTGTTGAGAGCTATATCCTATGGATTTTCTACAATTATCACAGGAGCCTTGCCAGTAATTACCTTAGTAGTGGGCGGAATAATGGTATATAAAGGTAATCTTGAGATAGGATTTTTATTTTCTTTTTATGCCTATCTTGACTTTTTATACGAGCCTATGAACAACCTAATCGACTGGTACACAAATATCAATGTGAGCCTAGGAATGGCAGATAGGATTCTTGACTTCTTAGATTATGAAATAAGAAGCGAAGAAGGAATTAAAGTAAACTCTATAGAAAAAATACAAGTAAAAGACCTAGATTTTTCCTATGGTGACAAAGAAGTCTTTAAAAATATCTCTTTTGACTTAAACAGGGGTGACATACTTGCTATTGTTGGGGAAAGTGGTTCAGGAAAATCAACCCTAGCTAATCTCTTGCTAAAAAATATAGCTTTTAAAGCGGGCAATATTTTTATAAATGGAATAGACTTACACGACATAGATAAAAAATCTTATTATAATAATTTATCTCTTATAAGCCAGAATGTTTTCATTTTCACTGATACACTCAAGGACAATATTTCCTATGGGGGAAGGCTAGATAAAAAATCTCATATTTTTAAAGAAGCAAGACTCGAAAAATTAATAAATTCTCGAAAATCACTAGAAACATTTATATCTAGTGACGAATTGTCGGGAGGAGAAAAGCAAAGACTTGCTATAGCTAGGGTTCTTTATAAAAATTCTGACCTTATAGTTTTGGATGAGTTTACAGCTGCCCTAGACCAAGAAAATGAAAAAGAGATTGTGGACACATTCATGAATATGAATAATAAAGATAAGATATATATAATAATAAGCCACAGAAAATATCCTCTAAGCATGGCTAATAAGATTTTGGACCTAAATGATGGGAGTTTTAAAAAGCTCATCTAAGTTTAGCTTAATATATATCAGATTGTAGAAAAAGTAGATGAAAACACAAATTCATCTACTTTTTTCTATGCAATAAATGCTTAAATCAAGATATTAATTATAGGATGGGAAGAGGATATATTCATCGCATTTTTTTATTGCTGTGGATTTTTTTTATCATCTTCAGATAGTTTCCTATCGTGGAAAAGTGGGAATAAAAGGACCTATTCCAAGATTTATTACATACGGGAATAGAAACAAAAATACAACATCATACAGACATAAAGAAAATTGTTCTTTGAAAATTTTATGATCTGTCTATAGGATATGTATCTATGGGGAAGTAGGTGATGAATAATATAATGAGTATGCCAAGTAGAACAAGACGTTACTTAAAAATGGGGGCAGGAACTATGACAGTGTTAAACAACGAAAATAAAAAATAATTTTGCAATCTATACTTGCAAATATATTTCGATTGAGTTATATTTTGAATAAGATTAGAGGAGATTATAATTTGAGAAATAGAATTAGAGAAGTTAGAAAAATGAAAAATATTACACAAGCAAAACTTGTGGAAAATATAAGCCTTAAAAGACAATATATTAGTTTAATTGAATTATAAGAGGAAACACTATCATTTAAATTAGCTAATGAAATAGCAAATGAATTAGGTGTTTGTATGTATAAGATATTTGATTTAGATGCTACTGGCAAATATAGGTGTCCATCTTGTAAGCGATTATAGGTAATCTATTAGTTGAAATAGTGATCAGAGTTTATAAGGAGGTGTATATATGAATAAAATATTAGGAATATTATTTTTACTTGCTACTGTCTTGATTGGGATGGTAAATAGTGAGAAGATTAAGTTAGATAACATCTGGGTTATTTTGATATTTATTGTACAAATTACAAGTTGGATTGGATATATTAATTTATTAGATATGGAAAAACGCTATAAATTATGGTTGAGTGTTTTATCTATATGCGCTATTTTTATTATAGGTTTTTTTATATGATAATTTATCATAACAAGTGCAACACAAAATAAACTCATAGCTAATCAGCTGT
>NZ_CAMUDP010000010.1:0-70942 GCF_947087635.1 Anaerococcus tetradius | reverse complement strand
ATGATGTATTACTAAAGGTTTTCATAAATACATTGTATCAGAAAAAGACGAGGATGTTTAGTTTCCTCGTCTTTTTTCTATGTCAGGACTTTTGCAACAGCCCCTTCTTAGATTACTATATTTAGAATTTTGCCTGGAACATAGATTATTTTCTTGACTTCTTTTGCCTCAATGTAGGATTTGATATTTTTATCTTCTCTTGCAGCCTTTAATGCGTCTTCCTTGTTTGCTTCCTTGCTCATCAAGACCTTACCCCTTACTTTGCCGTTGATTTGGACAGGCATTTCGAAGGAATCGAAAGATAGTTTATCTTCATCATAGCTTGGCCATGATGTTTGGTTAAGTTCGCCTTCATAGCCCATCATCTCCCACAATTCTTCGGTTATGTGAGGAGCTACTGGGTTAAGGAGGATGATATAGGTTTTAAAGTCCTTCCTAGTGATTGATCCTTTTGCCTTCATTTCGTTTAGTAGGGTCATTAGTTGGGCTATACCTGTATTAAATTTGAGGTTTTCATAGTCTTCGCTAACTTTTTTGATGGTTTGGTTTATTAGAACTTCAAGGTCTTTGCTATGTTCTTCGCCTTCTCCTACTAGGTCTTTGAGGTTAAAGACTCTTTCTAGGTATTTTCTACATCCCCTTACTCCCTCATCTGACCAGATTGCCATTGATGAGAAGTCACCCATAAACATCTCATAGCATCTTAATGTGTCTGCTCCATAGTCTCTAATGATGTCATCAGGATTTATGACATTGCCACGAGATTTACTCATCTTTTGATGGTCGCTTCCGAGTATCATACCATGGCTAGTTCTTTTCTTGTAAGGCTCTTTAGTTGGAACAACTCCTATGTCGTAGAGGAATTTGTGCCAAAATCTTGAGTAGAGTAAGTGGAGGGTTGTATGCTCCATTCCTCCATTGTACCAATCGACAGGTGAAAAATAGTTCAAGGCTTCATCACTTGCTATGGCTTCGTTGTTGTGTGGATCCATATATCTTAGGTAATACCAGCTTGATCCTGCCCATTGAGGCATGGTATCAGTTTCTCTTTTTGAAGCCTTGCCACAGATTGGACAAGTTGTATTTACGAATTCTTCTATTTCTGATAGTGGAGATTCACCAGTTGCTGTTGGCTCATAGGATTCTACTTCAGGAAGTTTTACTGGAAGTTCGCTTTCAGGAACTGGAACCCAACCGTGCTCTTCGCAATAAATCATTGGTATTGGTTCGCCCCAGTATCTTTGTCTTGAAAATACCCAGTCACGAAGCTTAAAGTTTGTCTTAGCCTTGCCGAGTCCCTTTTCTTCTACATATGCTATAGCTTTTTTCTTAGCATCGCTTGCTGATAGACCATTTAGGAAGTCAGAGTTTATAGCCTTACCCTTGTTGATGTCTGTTGTTGGTAGTTCTTCTCCTGTGTCATAGACTGGTATTATTGGCATATCGAATTTTTGGGCAAATTCAAAGTCCCTTGTATCATGAGCAGGTACAGCCATGATAGCTCCCGTACCATAGGTCATTAATACATAGTCAGATACCCAGATAGGGATTTCTTTGTTGTTTAGGGGATTGATTGCGCTTATTCCCTCAATCATTACACCAGTTTTGTCCTTGTTAAGCTCAGCTCTTTCGAAGTCGGATTTTTTCTTAGCTTCTTCTTGGTAAGCTTTAATTGCTGAAAGATTTTTAATTTCGTCCTTGTATTGGTCAAGGATTGGGTGTTCTGGACTTACTACCATGTAGGAAACTCCAAAGATGGTATCAGGTCTTGTTGTATATACTGTTAGCTTGGCATCCTTATCTTTGATTTTAAAATCAACGTCACAGCCATGACTTCTTCCTATCCAATTGATTTGGCTTGCCTTTATTCTTTCTTCGAAGTCAACTTCTTCTAGATCATCAATAAGTCTGTCGGCATAGGCTGTAATCTTGAGCATCCATTGATTTTTCATCTTATGAACTACTTCTGTACCACATCTTTCGCATTTGCCATCGACTACTTCTTCGTTGGCAAGACCGACTTGGCAGGATGGGCACCAGTTTACGGACATCTCGTTTTTGTAAGCTAGACCATGTTTATACATTTGAATGAAAATCCATTGACTCCATTTGTAGTAGTCTGGGTCAGTAGTGTTTACTTCTCTATCCCAATCAAAGGAAAAACCAATTGATTTCATTTGAGCCTTGAAGTTTTTGATATTGTCTTCTGTAACTTTTGCTGGATGAATCTTATTCTTTATAGCATAGTTTTCCGTAGGAAGACCAAAGGCATCCCAACCCATAGGATACATTACATTTTCTCCCTCAAGTCTTCTCTTGCGAGCTACAACATCAAGGGCTGTGTATGGACGTGGATGGCCAACGTGTAGGCCTTGTCCTGATGGATATGGAAATTCTACCAAGGGATAGAATTTTTTCTTATTTTTGTCTATAACTGATTTGAATGTTTTTTCTTCATCCCATTTTTTTTGCCATTTTTTCTCTATGGCATTTGGATTATATTCTACCATGATTCCTCCTAATTCTTCTCAGCAAATGCATGGACATATCTTGGGTAAGCCAAGACGTCTCTGATGTTTTTCATTCCTGTAACATACATTACAGCTCTTTCAAAGCCTAGACCGAAGCCTGAGTGAACTACAGTTCCAAATCTTCTTAGGTCGAGGTAGTTTTGGTATTCTTCTGGTTTTAGACCATTTTCTTCCATAGACTTGTAAAGCTCATCATATCTTTCTTCTCTTTGAGAACCGCCTATTAGCTCTCCAACTCCTGGAACAAGCATATCAAAGGCAGCAACGGTTTTTCCATCATCGTTTCTTTTCATATAGAAGGCCTTGATGTTTTTTGGATAGTCAGTAACAAAGACTGGGCCCTTGACTATTACTTCTGAAAGGTATCTCTCATGTTCTGTTTGAAGGTCGATTCCCCATTCTACTGGGTACTCGAATTTTTCGCCAGATTTTTGTAAGAGTTCTATGGCTTCAGTGTAGGTTAATCTCTTAAATTCTGCATCTCTTACTCTTTTTAGTCTTTCGATTAAGCCTTCATCTATCCATTTGTTGAAAAATTCCATCTCATCAGGCGCATTTTTTAGTAGGTAGTCAATGGCGTATTTAATCATATCTTCTGCTACATCCATAGCGAGATTGTAGTCAGTAAATGCCATTTCTGGCTCTAACATCCAAAATTCTGCAGCATGTCTTGGTGTATTTGATTCTTCTGCCCTAAAGGTTGGTCCAAAAGTATAGACATCGCCAAAGGCTAGGGCATAGTCTTCTGCTTCAAGTTGGCCAGAAACTGTTAGGTAAGATTTTTTGCTAAAGAAATCTTTACTAAAGTCTACACTGCCATCTTCCTTTCTTGGTGGATTGTTAGGGTCAATTGTTGTGATATTAAACATCTCACCGGCACCTTCTGCATCAGATGAGGTTACTATTGGTGGGTTTATGTAGACAAAGCCTCTTTGTTGGAAGAAGTTGTGAAGAGCGTAGGCGAGGATACTTCTTACCCTAAAGACAGCCCTATAAGTATTAGTTCTAGCCCTAAGATGAGGGATAGTTCTCATGTATTCGAGAGTTTGTCTTTGTTTTTGGATTGGGTATTTGTCTGATGATTCGCCTAAGACTTTTATTTCTTTAGCTTGGATTTCATAAGGATTTTTGCTATTTCCAGTCTTAACCAAAACTCCCCTAACCTCAAGTGATGTTGACAGAAATTGTTTATCAAGTTCATTGTAGTTACTAATATCACTTCCAACAACTATTTGTAGGTTCTTAAAGCAAGTTCCATCATTTAGTTCTATAAAGCCTACATTTTTACCAAATCTTTGGTTTCTAATCCAACCGTAAACTTTAACTTCTGTGTCAACATACTTATCTACTTCATTTAATATATCTCTAATTTTCATTATTCCCTCTCTTAATTTTTTCAAGTCTTTCTATCATTTCTTTCTCAAATCCCACTTTTTTTGGCTCATAGAACTTCTCTGCTAGAAACTCATCTGGTAAATAGTCTTGCTTGACATAGCCGTTATAATCGTGAGGATATAAATATTTATCATGGACAAAGTTTTTCGCAGCCTGATAGTGGGTGTCTTTTAGTTTGTTGGAAACTTCTTCATCCTTATTTCTCCTTACAAAATCAAGGGCCTTGTCAATGGCAAGATAAGTCGAATTACTCTTAGGAGCTGCCGCTAAGTAAGTTACTACTTGGGCAAGTATTATTCTTGCCTCTGGCATTCCAACAGCATCTATTGCCTTAAAGCATGAAGTTGCCATTATTAAGGCTTTAGGATCTGCATTAGAAATATCTTCAGCTGCAAAAATCATCATCCTTCGTGCAATAAACTTTATGTCTTCGCCAGATTCAAGCATCTTAGCAAGATAGTATATTGAAGCGTCAATATCAGAGCCTCTCATAGACTTTATGAATGCGCTTGTTGTATCATAATGCCTATCACCATCTTTGTCATAAATAGCAATCTTTTTTTGAGTCGAATTTTCTATAGTTGACTTATCAATTACTATTTTACCCTCTTTCTCATCTTCTGAAAATATCGCAATTTCTAGAGCATTTAGGAGGGCTCTACAATCGCCATTTGAATACGTAATTAGGGTATTTCTAGCATCTTTACTTATGTCGATATTTTTTCTTTTGAGGATAGGATCCTTATTTAGGGCCATATCTATGAGCCTATCAAGGTCCCTATCAGAAAGGCTCTTTAGTTCAAAGACATACATCCTAGATATCAAGGCCTTATTGACTTCAAAATAAGGATTTTCAGTTGTCGCTCCTATCAAAATCAAAGTCGAATCTTCCACGAAGGGCAAAAGATAGTCCTGTTGGCTCTTGTTAAATCTGTGTATCTCGTCTATGAAGAGGATGGTCTTTTTATTTTCATAAGCTAGATTATCCTTAGCTATCTGAACCTTCTTCTTTAGGTCATTTATCCCACTAGCAACTGCTGAAATTTCTTCGAAAGCCATATTAGTCTTTTGAGAAATAATCTTAGCTAGGCTAGTCTTTCCTACTCCAGGTGGCCCATAGAAGATACAAGAGTATATCCTATCAGCCTTTATCATCCTAGTAATAATTTTTCCAGGACCTAGTAGATGGTCTTGGCCAAGGTAGGCTTCTAGATTTTTTGGCCTGAGTCGATCTGCTAGGGGAGCTTCTTTTTCTAGCTGTTTTATTCTGTTATATTCAAATAAATCCATCATAGCTCCTTATGCTTAAAAAAAGATGCTAGTCTGTAGCATCTTTTTTATCTTTTAAACTTTTAATTTCTTCATAAAAGGAATCTACATCCTTAAATTCTCTATAAACCGATGCGAATCTAACATATGCCACAGGGTCAAGTTCTTTTAATTCTTTCATGACTAATTCTCCTATGAAGGTTGAACTAATCTCTTTATTGCCTGTATGATTGATACTAGTTTCTATGTTCCTGGCTACTTTTTCTATGTCAGCCATAGTTACCGGCCTTTTTTGACAACTTTTTACAATTCCACTGATTAGTTTGGAAGGATCATAGGATTCCCTAGTTTGATCTTTTTTTACGACCATGATAGTAGAATCTTCATATCTTTCGTATGTAGAAAATCTTCTATCACAATCTTCACAAAGACGCCTACGCCTTATAGCCCTATCATCATCAGTTGACCTAGAATCTAGAACCCTAGTGTTTGTTGAATCGCAGTAGGGACACCTCATATTATTTTAAGAAGTCTGGTAAATCAAAGTCATCAAATGGATTTGATGATTTTTTCTTGCTTGCGTTTTGTCTTTGTGGTGCACTTAATGTTTCTCTATTTCTGCTTGGAGCAGGGCTTACTCTTCTACTAGAAGCATTATTATCAAAACCTGTCGCAATAACTGTAATCTTGATATCATCACCTAGGGATTCATCACTTCCAACACCAAAGATAATATTTGCATCAGAGTCAATGTTTTCTCTAATTAATTCAGCAGCTTCATTAGCTTCCATTAAACCTACTTCTGCTGCAGTTACATTAAGAAGAACTGCATTTGCTCCGTCAATGCTTGTTTCAAGAAGTGGAGAGTTAATAGCAGCCTTGGCAGCATCAACAGCTCTATTTTCGCCATTAGCCCTACCAATACCCATGTGAGCTATACCTTGATCAGACATAATTGATTCAACATCCGCAAAGTCAAGGTTGATAACATTAGGTACAGCTATAAGTTCTGATATACCACTTACGGCATCCATTAGGACTTGATCTGCCATCTTGAAGGCATCAACCATGGATGTTCTTTTTTCTACGATTTGTAAAAGTTTGTCATTTGGAATTGTAATAAGGGTATCGACGTTTTCTTTAAGTTTTTCTATACCACTTTCAGCTTGATTTTGTCTTTTTCTTCCTTCGAAAGTAAATGGCTTAGTAACAACACCTACTGTTAAAATCTCCATCTCTTTTGCGACTTTTGCAACAACTGGAGCAGCACCTGTACCTGTTCCACCACCCATACCAGCAGTAATAAAGATCATATCCGCACCTTTGATTGCTTCTGATATTTCATTTTTTGATTCTTCTGCAGCTTTTTCTCCTACTTCAGGATTAGCACCTGCACCAAGACCTCTTGTTAGTTTCTCACCAATTTGAAGTCTTACGTCCGCATTAGATTCTTGTAGTGTTTGAAGATCAGTGTTTAATGCTAAAAACTCTACTCCTGATAGTCCGCCTTCTCTCATTCGGCTGATAGCATTGTTTCCACCGCCACCAACTCCAATGACTTTAATCTTAGCTAAAGCGCTGTTATCCATATCCATGTTAATGTTTGCCATACTTTCCCCCATTTAATTTCTAATAAGTTATTTTATATTAAGAACCTTGGTTTATTTCAACCACTGGGTTTTTCCCATCTTTTAAGTTAATGGAAGAAACGTCGAGGTTCTTACTTTCTATATCCTTTAATATTGACTCAAGCAATTTTATCTTGTATGAGCTGTCTTTTAAATCGCCAAAATCAACTTTCATATCTTTTATCATTATACCAATGTGAGCCTTGTTTTCAAAATTTAATTGACTTATCAAATCGGCATAGGATGATGCGTTAATTTTTTTAATAAATTCTAATATATTATAGTCTTTGGTGAAATCTTCCTTTGGATTTTCCTCATAATCATCAAGCTTGATTTTGATAAGAGAATTTTCTATATTTTTCGAAATATTTTCTTTATCCAAGACCTGTCCATGGTTTGAAATGTAAGTTATTTTATCGCCATCTTCTATGAAAAATCTAGGATATACTTCGCTAATGTTAATGTTTATTATTTTTGGAAATACTTTTTTGATTTTTGCTTCTGCTATCATATCATTTTTCAGAAGCTTCTTTTCGTTTTTCTTGCTATTATAGGTTAGGATGTTCTTTCCTATTGGATTAGATATGTATGAAATGACATCCGTATCTTTTAGCCTTTCGTTGCCATTTACATATATTTGTGAAACCTGTAAGTAGGGGTGGTTAAAGGCCCTTACTAGAAATATCAAGAGGGCTAAGATACACAAAAATCCCACAAATCTTTTATTAAAAACCTTGCCATCTTCGCCTTTTCTATTTTTAGCTAACTTTGGACTATTTTCTTTTTTTAATCTCCTTCTAGCTTGCCTTTTATTTTGCATCTTTTATCAACCCTTTTATAATTTCATAAATCTTATCAGAAGCATCCTCATCGGACAAGGCCTTAGCCCTTGATCCCATTTCTTCTAGCCTAGCCTTATCATTTATGATTTCTTTGATTTTCTCATCCAAGATATCAGCACTAAGGTCTTTTTCTAAGATCATAATGGATGCCTTGTTGTCCACATAGGTTTGTGCATTAAATTGTTGGTGGTTTTCAGTAGTGTATGATTTTGGTATAAGTATTGAAGCCTTGCCAACTGCAGAAATTTCCGATAGGCTCATAGCACCGGATGATGCTATAACTAAATCACTTACTGCATAAAAAAGGTCAATGTTATCAATATATGCAAAAACTTTTAGGTAAGGACTCTCAATTGCTTCTTTTAGGAAGTCCTCGTAATTTTTCTTACCTGTTTGATGGATTAGATAGTAAGAGCCATCAAGCTTTGCCGATAAGTCTTTTACAGCTTCATTCATATAGTAAGATCCATTTGACCCACCAAAGGAAAATACTACTGGTCTATCCTTCTTAATGCCCAAATCATCCAAATCTTTGTCTGTATAAGTTAAAGAAAAGCTAGTTCTGACAGGGTTACCTGTAACTACTATGTTTTCTTGGTATTTGAAATGTTTTTTGGCTTCCTTGTAAGATATTAGTACCTTGTCTACCTTGTTGGATAGAAACTTAGATGCCATACCTGGATAGGAGTTGGACTCGTGAACTAGGCTTGGAATATGGGCCTTACTTGCTTGGTATAAAATAGGTGCACAAACATAGCCTCCAGTCCCAATTACTAGGTCTGGCTTTAGTTCTCTTATGATTTTTTTAGCCTTCCTGAAACCTTCAAGGTTTTTTATTATAGCCCTAAACAATTTTTTGTTAAGTCTTCTAGGTATGCCCATAGCTGGTAGGTCTATAAATTCATAGCCGTATTTGTGGGCTATGGATTCCTCTGGACCTCCCTTTATTCCAACATAGTAAATTTTCACATCTTTTATTTCTTTTTCGAGCTTTTGACCTATGGCTATGGCTGGATATATGTGTCCGCCAGTTCCGCCACCAGAAATAATTACTTTCATCTTTTATCCTTTATATTTACGAACTTTTTCTTTAAAGTCCTTGCCCCTTAGTTCAAAATTCTTATACATACCCCAAGAAGCACTTGCTGGAGATAGGAGGATAACATCACCCTCTTTTGCATTTTCAAAACAGATTCTTATGGCATCTTCCATATCTTCTGCCTCCTTGTAGGCTACTTGGTAGTTTTCGCACAATTTTTTTAGTTTATCTTTGGTTTGACCCATTATTACCATGAGCTTGCCATTTTTCTTGAAGCTTTTTACATAGTCGGTGTAGTCTATGTGCTTATCATAGCCACCTGCAATGATTATCAATGGTTCAGTAAAAGATTCTATAGCCTTGATGGAGCTGTCGACATTTGTTCCTTTTGAGTCATTATAAATCTTTACTTTCCTTATGGTATCTACATATTCTAGCCTATGTTCAATGGCTTTAAAGCTCCTTAGGCCTTTTATTATATCTTGGATTTTGATGCCAAAAAGATAGGTTGACAACAAAGCAACCATTATATTTTCATAATTGTGGCTACCTATTACTGATAATTCGTCAACATCAATTACTTTTATTTCTTCCTTATCCTTTAGATATATGGCCCCGTCTTTGAGGTAGGCTCCTCTTTCAACTTCATTTTTTGATGAAAATTCATAAACTTGGGCCTTGTAGTCTTTTTTGTGGTCTTGGAGGATTTTATCCTCGTGATTTATTATCAAAAAGTCATTTTCATCTTGATTTTTTGTAATGTTTAGTTTGGAATTTATATAATCCTCAAAAGAACCATGCCAGTCTATGTGATCTTCTGTGATATTTGTAATGCAAGCTATATGAGGATGGTAAGTTTTTGTATCGTGAAGCTGAAAGCTTGATAATTCACAAGCAAAAAATGCATCTTTGTTGTTATACATTTGCCATAAAATTCCCTCTCCGATATTTCCAACCGCAATAGATTTGATACATGCTTCATTTACTATGTGATTGACCATGGAAGTGGATGAGGTTTTACCATTAGTTCCTGTAATTGAGATTATTTTTGCCTGAGGATAGAGCCTGCAAGATAGTTCTATGTCAGAAATTATCTCATATTTTTTGCTAAGTCTACGCACAAGTTCATCTCTTGGTGGGATTCCTGGACTTTTTACTACAAAATCATAGTCAATCTTATCAATTTCACAATCAGAAATAGGGCTATACTTATAGCCCTCTAAATTTTTATCATCTTTTTTATTTTTGTCATAAGTATAGACTAGGTAGCCCTCTTTAGCAAGGGTTTTAACTGCTGATATTCCTGTTAGGCCTAGCCCATAAACTAATACTTTCTTCATCTCAATGCCGCCAATGTTATCATACAAAATATTACTGATACTACAGTGAATCCTTCTACTATTTTTTGTTCCTTATATCCCTTGAGTTCAAAATGATGGTGGATAGGGGTCATAAGAAATACCCTTTTCTTATTCCTATACCTATAACTTGTTACTTGGATTATTACTGAAAGGGTCTCCAAGACATATATTCCTCCAAAGATAACTAGATATATAGGTATCTTTAGGTTAATGGCTAGGGCAACTACTGCTCCTCCAATCGCCATAGATCCTGTATCACCCATAAAGACTGCCGCAGGATTTGAGTTAAAGATTAAAAATCCTAGAAGAGATCCAAGCATTATATAAGAAAATACTGCATTGGATGTGTTCTTGCCAATAATCGCAAGACTTATAAAAACTGGTAGGGATACACTTGCGAGTAATCCATCAAGACCATCTGTAAGATTTGTGGCATTAGTTGTTCCAACTATTATGAAAATCATCAAAGCAATACCCAAGATACCGAGATTTATCCTTGTGTTTGTGAATGGAATCAATAGGCTAGCTATACTATCTTTATCATTTACATAAGCTAAAATTGAAATTATTACAGCTAAGCCAAATTGCAAGACGATTTTCCCCCTAGGGCTTAGTCCTTCGGATTGTTTCAAAACAAGTTTTCTAAAATCATCTATAAATCCTATAGCTCCAAAGCCTATGGTTGATAAGAGTAAAATCCAAGTATCCAAGGATTTTAGAGGAAGAAATATCAGAGCTAGTATGAGTGAGCTTATAATAAAAATAATGCCTCCCATTGTTGGAGTACCAGCCTTAGATAAATGGCTTTTTGGTCCAACTTCTCTGATATTTTGTCCAATCTTATGTTTCTTGAGCTCGGGTAGGATAATCAGTCCAAGACCGATACTTAAAAAAATACTAATTACTATTAATAAATAAATATTCATGCTTAATTCCTATCTACATTTAATTTGACAGTGTTATTATCATCCTTATAAACCATGCCCAATTCTTCTAGGGCATATCTTTGGATTCTGTTAATATCTATTGCATTTTCAAGCTTTTGACTTAACCTATCCCTTTGGAGTTCATAGGAGTTAACATCTGCCTGTAATGTATTATACTCAAATCTTTTAGCCTTCAAGTTATTTCTCTTAATTAATGTTATAGATGCTAAGCTTAGTACAAAAATTACTGTAAGTGTAGATAAGACTATTTTAACCTTCCTGTCTCTTTGCTTGAGATTTTCTATCTTTCTAAGCTTGATAGCTTTCCTATCATCTTTTACCCTTAGCCTTTTTCTCTTGTAATTATCATTTTTATATCTTATGCTAGTTAATCTTTCTTCCATGGCTATATCCTTTCCCCTACTCTAAGTTTTGCAGGCTTAGAGCGGGAGTTCATCTTTAGCTCTTTCATAGTAGCTGTTATAGGTTTTCTTGTAATCACTTTAATTTTCGCCTTATGATTGCAAACGCAAACTGGAAGTTCTGGTGGGCAGATACAAGAAGTCGCCAAGTCTTTAAATTTGTTTTTGACTATCCTATCTTCTAGGGAATGAAAGCTTATTATCGCTATTCTTCCTCCAACTTTTAGGTGGTCGACTACTGTTTCTATGGTATTTTCTAGCACTTCTAGTTCTCTATTAACTTCAATTCTTAGGGCTTGAAATACTCTTTTTTCAGGATGAGTTTCATTAGATTTTATGGATTTTCTAATGATATCACGAAGCTTTATGGTCGAATCTATTCTTCCTTCGCTTCTTTGCTTGATAATATTTCTTGCAACGGACTTTGAGAATCTTTCCTCACCATATTCAAAAAATATTCTCTCTAGCTCATCCTGAGAGTATTCATTGACTACTATTTCTGCTGTTAACTCATTATCTTGGTTCATTCTCATATCCAAAGGGCCGTCTTTCATATATGAAAAGCCCCTTTCCGCATTGTCAATTTGATATGAACTAACGCCAATGTCCATCAAAGCCCCATCTATTAAATCAAGGCCAAGATTTGCTAGAACTTCTTCAAATTTTTCGAAGTTACTATTAATAAAAGTAACATTAGAAAAGTCCTTTAGATTCTCCTTGGCCGCTTCAATGGCTTCCTTATCCTGGTCTATGGCAATAAGCCTTCCCTTATCGGATAGGTTTTCTAGAATCATCTTGGAATGGCCGCCCTTACCTAGGGTTAGGTCTACATAGACTCCGTCTTTTTTAATATTCAAATTTTTTATTGTATCGGTAGCGAGTACCGGTATATGTTCAAATTTCATATTATTCATCCATTATATCGGACAAATTCACCTCTACTTCGTCAATGTATGCTTTCCAATTTTCACTATCCCATAACTCTATGGTCTTATTATTGCCAATAATCATAGCTTCCTTGTCTATTTCGCTATAATCTCTCAGGTTTTTGTTTAGTAAAATCCTACCTTGCTTGTCAAGGCTAGTTTTTACTGTGGATGAGAAGAATAATCTCTTGATAGCACGATTCTTTTTATTTTCATTAATCATGGCATCTAATCTTTGGGATTGTTTGATAAATTCATCCTCGGTATAGATTAGCAAAGACTTTTCTGGTCCCTTGGTGATATAAAAAACATCTGTAAGTTCATCCCTAAACTCACTAGGCATCATTATTCGATTTTTCGCATCTAATTTGTGAATAAATTCTCCTAAAAACATTTCTTACCACCTTCTACCACTATCATCCACTTTATAATCATTTTATACTAAAAGCATTTTATTTGCAACAAAAAAAGCCGACATCTTGTCAGCTTCCTTATATTAGTATCAGATGATAAAAGTTCCTACTTGAATTTTACAAATCTTTCTTTCTTTTCAGTTGTTTTATTCTTATAGAAAAATGGTGGTAGATGATTCTTGTTGGCCCAAATGAATAAGCAGATTCCTAGGATAAGGTAGGCTATGCTCATCAATTGTGCTGTCCTAAAGGATCCTATATAAAGCGAATCAGTTCTAAGCCCTTCAACAAAGTATCTCAAAACACCATAGGCCATAAAATAAATGGCAGTTTGCTTGCCCTTATCCGGATTATTTTTCCTATAATTTAATAAGAATAAAAAGATGAGGACATCTCCTATTGATTCATAGAGAAAAGTCGGATGAACTTTTGTTCCATCAATGATTATTCCCCAAGGAAGGTTGGTTGGACCACCATGGGCTTCTGAGTTTGCAAAGTTACCCCAACGACCGATGCCCTGGGCTAGGACTAGGGAAGTTACCATTACATCTGTTAAATCTAGAATAGGAATTTTCTTACGTCTAGCATATACAAACAAGGCTAAACTTCCAAAAAGAATTCCCCCATGGATGGCAAGACCTCCAGCTCTAAGGTTAAGGATTTGAGCAGGATTTGCTCCATAGAAGTCCCACTCAAAAATCACATACCAAAATCTAGCCCCTATAATTCCTATAGGTAGGCAAACAAAGAGTAAGTCGTAGACAAAATCTTCATCAAAACCACGCCTTACAAATTCGTTTTTAGCAAATTGGCTTGCTATGAAGATACCACTTATTATAATTATGGCATACCAATAAATAGCTATGCCAAATATCCTGAAGGCTACAGGATTTATATTAAACTCCATGTCTATTCCTCGCTTGAATCATCCCAGTTGGTGTAGACTTCTTGGACATCATCGTTATCCTCGAGTGTATCAATTAATTTATTTAATTTAACTACATGCTCTTCACTTACAGAAATCATATTGTTGGCAAGATATGAAATATCCGCACTTTCTATTTTGTAGCCAGCTTCTTTTAGTTTATCATTAGCATCGTTAAAGCTTGCTACATCAGTAATAGCTTCAAAGTATTCTCCCATTTCTTTGACATCTTCACAGCCTGCTTCTAGGGCATCCATCATAAAGTCATCAAAGTCCTTGCCGTTTTTTTCTACAATGATATCTCCCTTTCTTTCGAACATGAACATTACTGATCCATCAGTTCCGAGATTACCACCGTTTTTGTCGAAGGCATGTCTTACATCTGGGGCTGTCCTATTTTTGTTATCTGTTAGACAATCAACTATTACAGCAACTCCTCCTGGACCATATCCTTCATAGATTACTCTAACAAAGTTATCAGAAGCATCATCTCCAGCAGCCTTTTTGATGGCTCTTTCTATGTTATCATTAGGCATATTATCTGCCTTAGCTTTTTCTATGGCAGTCTTTAGAGATGGGTTATAGTCTGGGTTAGTTCCTCCTTCTTTAGCAGCTACTGTTATATTTCTAGCATGCTTTGTAAAGATTTTTCCCTTCTTAGCATCTTCGCTTCCTTTTTTATTTTTAATCTTGCTCCATTTATTATGTCCTGACATATATCCTCCTCTTATTTTTCAAATAGCATAAGCGTATTTAATTTATGAATTTTTATATTGGCACTTGTAAGATTTATTAAATCATTTTCAAGTTTTTCATAATCATTGCTTCTTACATAGAGTTTAACTGTAACCTCATCCGTAAAAGTCTTATCTATTATTTTGAACTTATTTTCATTAAGGTAATTTTCTAATAAACCAAGTAGTGCATACGAATGAGTTAATTCTACTTCAAAATACTCTCTCTTACAAACTACATTAGTAGAAATTGTATCGGAAACTCCTCTAGTATAGGCCCTAACGAGCCCTCCCTTTCCAAGAAGCTTGCCACCAAAATATCTAGTAACTACAACCGCAAGGTTTCTTACCTCTTCTTTTTCCAAGACACTAAGCATGGGTAGGCCAGCCGAACCTTGGGGCTCGCCATCATCTGAGTATCTTTTTATCTCAGGAAGAGTGTTTATAATGTAGGCATAGCAATTGTGGGTAGCTTGTTTGTGCTCTTGTCTAATTTCTTCTATAAAGCTTATAGCTTCGTCTTCACTTTCTACATATTTGGCATTAGTAATAAAAATCGACTTTTCCTCTTCGAATTGACTTTGCCTATGGCCCTCTATGGTCTTATACTTTTTCAATATATCTGTCATATTTTGCATAATCCTCATGGCTAATTTTAAGCTTCATCCTTAAACCAAGCTCGTCATATTCCCTTTCTAATATATCGTAATTAGTCATTATATAATCCATAATTTTTCCATCTGTAAAGGGGATGTGCATGCTTACTAGCTTATAATCTTCTTTTATGATTGAAACAATTTTCTCCTTTAGCCTAACTAGGTCTTGGTCTTTGTGGGCACTTATATAAATCTTTTCAGCATCCCTTTTGTAAAGGCTAACTTTAAGCTCATTTTCCACCTTATCCATCTTGTTAAAAACATAGAGGATTTCCTTATCGCCTATATCTATATCTGCTAAAGACTTCTCAATTGTTTTTAATTGATGGTCGATATTGTGGGATGAATCTATTACAATTAAGAGCATATCAGCAAATCTTACTTCATCAAGGGTCGTTAGGAAGGAATCATTAAGCTCCTTGGAAAGATTATCTATGAAACCAACTGTGTCAGTTAGGGTAACTTTGGTGTTTGAAAAATCAAGCCTCCTAGTCGATGTATCGAGAGTTGCAAAAAGCAAATCATCTGAATAGACAAACTTTTCTTCACCAAAAAGATTGAGCATGCCATTTAGGATGGTGCTCTTTCCAGCGTTGGTATAGCCCACTAGGGAAATATTATGAACATCTTTCCTAGCTTTTCTGTTTATCTTTTTAGTTTTTTCTACATCCTTTAAGGCCTTTTCCAAACTCTTTATGTCCCTAACGATAGCACGCCTATCTGTCTCAAGCATGGTTTCACCAGGACCCCTTGTTCCTATACCACCAGCCTGTCTTGACAAATAAGAAAACCACTTGTTAATCCTTGGTAGTTGGTATTTTAACTGGGCAAGCTTAATTTTAAGCCTAGACTCCCTAGTATTTGCTCTCATAGCAAAAATATCTAGGATAAGAGTTGTCCAATCAACGACGTGAAGCTTCATCTCTTCTTCTAGATTGTAAAGTTGGCTAGCTGATAATTCTACATCAAATATAACCGTATCTATATCATTTTTTTTGGCAAGGTCCATTATCTCTTCCACCTTGCCCTTACCTATATAATATCTTGGATTAACCTTTGTTATGTTTTGACTAACATAAGCAATAGTTTCTCCTCCTGCTGTATTGATTAAGGATTCTAATTCGTAAATCTTATTATCAAGATCATCATCCTTATCTAAGACATTTACTTGTATAACTTTTTGCATAAACTTCCTTTCTATCATTGATTATACGACTAATGAGTTAATTATAAAAGCGTTTGTAGATTAGCTTATCTTTGAATTTCTTATAATAATTATATTAGGTGTGGAAGTATTTACTCAAAAATGATAAAATGATAGTATCTAGAATATTAAAAAGTAATAACGGAGGCATTATGCAAAATAAAATTGCCGCTCTTGTTGGAAAAATAATACTCCTAGTAATATTATTTGTAGCTGGCCTTGGCGTAATTTTTGCTGGCATGACTGGCGGAGCCATACTCGAGGTAATGAAAACAGCTCCAAAAATTGATGCAAATAGCATAAAATATGAAATGAGTCAGAACTCAACAATAGTAGATGAAGACGGAAAAGAAGTCGATTCAATTGCTACAAGTGAATACAGACAAATAGTAGATTATAAAAAAATACCAAAGGATTTAAAAAATGCCTTTGTTGCAGTTGAAGATGAAAGATTTTATAAACATAAGGGCATTGATCCCCTATCAATTATCGGTTCAACTTTTGAAAATATAAAGGCTGGATCTATAGTAAGGGGTGGTTCTACAATTACCCAACAACTTGCAAGAAATACATATCTTTCTAACGATCAAACCTATGAAAGAAAGATTAGAGAAATATATCTTGCCCTAGAGATTGAAAAATATTTAAGCAAGGATGAAATACTCGGTGCTTATCTAAATAGGGTCTTTATGGGTCAAAATTCTTATGGAGTTCAAGCTGCCGCTAAGACTTATTTTAACAAGGATGTATCAGAACTAAATCTTGCTCAGTGCGCATCTCTTGCAGGAATTGTTCAATCACCTTCAGAAAACTCCCTCTATAAGTCTCTAAAAACTAGCGAAGTAACCGATCAAAGAGTACTCGGTGAGTTTTCCATAGATGGAAACAAGTATTCGGCTGTTTACAATGAAGCTCCCTTCAAGAGAGAAGAGTATGTTCTCGATAAGATGCTAGAGAATAAATATATAGACAAGAAACAATATGATGAGGCTAAGAATTTTGATGTAGCTAACACTATTGAGCCTGCTGAAAGGTCAAATACAGAAATCGCAAGCTATTTTAACTCCCTCCTAGAGCGTCAAGTTGTTAGTAAGCTTATGGATATTTTGAATATATCTGAAAACCAAGCCTGGGATAAGCTATACTATGGTGGTCTAAAGATAACAACTACCCTTGATTCAAAGATGCAAAATCAATTGGAAGATATTTATGCCAATTTTTCAAAATACCTTATAGGAGAAAGTCAAGCAATGGGATATGCTCCCCTTTTGAACTTATCCTATGATAATTGGGCAAATATTGTCAATTCTTCAGGTTCTCTTTTGTTTTACAAAAAAGCAAATCTCCTAGATGATAACAACAATGTTCGTCTTAATTCTGAGGAAGCCTGGTATGATGATAAGGGCGACTTGATTTTATCAACTAACAAGGCCTATCTAGATCAAACAAGGTTAATCTTTAAAAACTTCTACACCCTAGACGAGAAAAACTCTAATCTTAGAACTCACAGGACAGGTCAAATAGAATTTGAGTCTAATGAGGATATATACAAGGATAAAGATGATAATATTGTCATAAGTAGCAAATATTTGAATAATAATGATAACTTACTAATAGCTAATGATGATGGAAGTTTTTCTTTTAACAAAGATTTTTATGACATAGACTTAGAAGGTGTAATCCAACCTCAATCTTCTGCTGTAGTTATCGATCAAAAAACTGGTCATATCAAAGCCCTTATGGGTGGACGTGACCAAGAAGGTATGAATATTTTAGATAGGGCTTCAAGTGTACCAAGACAACCTGGTTCATCTATTAAACCAATAGCAACCTATACACCTGCCCTAGATAATGGCTTTAACCTAGCTACTGGTGTGGATGATGTTCCTTTTGAGATGCACGAGAACAATGAGCCTTGGCCTGTAAATGTCTACGGTTATTATATGGGTATTACCCCTATAAGGGATGCTATAAAGATGAGTATTAATACTATTGCTGTTTCGACCCTTAACAAGGTAGGAATAAAGACAAGTCTTGAATATCTCAAGAACTTTGGCATTATCAAAGAAAATGGCAATGACAATTTCGTTACTAAACAAGAAAATCCAGATACCAACGATGAAAACCTAGCTGCCTTAGGAGTTGGAGCTATGAGTCATGGTTTAACCAATCTCGATATGACTTCCGCTTACGCTGCCCTAGCTAATGAAGGAGAATACCAAGAGGCTTTGACCTTCTCAAAGATAACTGATTCTCAAGGAAAGGTAATATTTGACGATAAAGATATCGTAAGGCATAGGGTAACTAGTCCTGAAACTGCCTACCAAATAACATCTGCCCTCCAAACAGCTGGTCAATATTATGGCAATATCTACCTCAATGGCATAGAATATGCAACTAAAACTGGTACAACAGATGATAAGACGGATTTTTGGTGTGTAGGCTATACTCCTTATTACACTGTTGGCGTATGGATGGGTGCAGATAATCAAAATATAAGCTTAAGTGGTGATAGCATTGATAGGGCTGCCCTAATGTGGAATACCATTAATTCAAAAATACTAGAAGGTAAAGAACCTGTAAGTTTTGACGAACCAAAGGGAATTGTACGTATGCAAGTCGATACTATTAGTGGTAAGCTTCCAACAGATGCTTCAAGGGCTGATCCAAGGGGAACTGTCAAAGAAGAAATCTTTGGTCCAAACAATTATCCAAAGACTGAAGATGATATCCACCAATGGGCTAATATAGATTCTAGAAATAACCTACTTGCAAGTGATTATACGCCTAAGTTTTTAGTCCAAATAAGATCCATGATTGTTGAGAAAAACGAGTATGATCCTAATAAATTCAATGGTATCATCCCTAGAGATTGGGCTTATAGGATGCCTAAGGCTTATTCTTCCCTAGTCTATACTCCTCCAAAAGAAGACGACAAAGATAAGGATAAAGACAAGGATAAGGATAAGAAAAAAGATAAGGACTCCCAGACAGATAGCAAATCTACTAGCGATAGCTTGGAGAACTTATTAAATACAGACTTTAATCTAAAATCTAGTGGCTCTGGCAACTAGAAATGTACAAATTTTATATCAACCCTCCTTACCGGATATATGTAAGGAGGGTCTTTTATATAGAATTTTTCCACAAAAAAATCAATAAAGACTAGACTAATCATAATTGATTAATACTAGCTTTATTGATCATATAACATATACTCGTGAGTTAATAAACTACTATTTATTTTTACCTGTTATTTTATCTACTACAAATAAGAGGATTACTGCACCTATTACTGCATAAACTATTTGCATGATTAGACCAGGGTTTGCTGCATTAAATAGAGTTCTAAATAACCAGTTACCAACTCCACCACCTATTACACCGACAATGATGTTAGCGATACTACCCATTTGAGCATCTCTTCCCATAATTTTACTTGCAATCCATCCTGCTATAGCTCCTATGATAATTGAAGCTATTATTCCATAATTTCCCATAAATTCTCCTTTTAATCTACTTTAGTTACTTATTATTCATTAAGTCAAGCTTTATCACTCGCTTACATTATATTTATATCCATTTTTTTATGTTTTAAACATTTTTCTTTATAGCTGGTACAATGTTATAAGAATCTGTTGATGTGATATAATAGTAGATGAGAGGTAAAACTTATGAATGAAATTAAAATATTAATAGTAGAAGATGAAAAAACAATCTCTGATATAGTTAAGAATTATCTCATTAAAGATAATTATGTAGTTTTTCAAGCCTATGACGGGAAAGAAGCCCTAGAAATTTTTGATAAGGAAGAAATCGACCTAGTTATTCTTGATCTCATGCTTCCAAAGCTATCAGGTGAAGAAGTCCTAAAGAATATTAGAAATAAGTCCAAGGTCCCTGTAATAATTACTTCTGCCAAGGTAGAAGAGTTTGATAGGATAAATGGTCTAAGGCTTGGAGCTGATGATTATGTAACTAAGCCTTTTTCTAACAAGGAGCTTGTAGAAAGAGTTAAGGCTGTTCTTCGTAGGATTGAAAAATACAATATACCAAGGGCTGATATTATAAAGACTAACGATGGTAGGCTCCTAATGGATCTTAAATACAATATTTTCCTAAAAGATGGAGAGGAAGTCTCTCTTACCAAAAATGAGTTTTCAATTATTAGGACCTTATTTTCTAATCCCAACAAAATTTTTACTAGGGATGAGATTATTGAACTTACCTTTGGTCTTGATTATGATGCTTATGATAGGGCTATAGATACCCATATCAAAAATATCAGACAAAAAATCGAAGACAACCCTAAAAAACCACAATATATAAAGACAATTTATGGTATGGGCTACAAATCCGGTGGTGTAGATGACATCATTAAGGAATAAGTTAATTAAAAACTTTATTGCAGGCGTTCTTTCTTGCATCCTAATCTATTCTATCCTAATTACCCTTTTGGTAACTTTTAGATATTCTGATATGTTAAAAATAATAGATGACAAGAAGCCAAATCTTATAAGTGAATGGTTTATCAGGCTTAACAACGATGAAAATATTTCATCAAATATGATGTGGGACTATCTGGAAGATTTAAGCAAGCAACAAAATGTAAATATAAAATATTTTGACCAAAATGGCAATTTGGTTAAGTATATAAAGGCGATAGATAAGGATAGTGGCGAGAATATCAAAAGTAAGACCTACAAGGTCTTTAATGCAGAGAAAAAACAAGAAGCTGGAAAAATTGCAGTCGAATATTCTGTTGACTATACCACCTTCAACCGTCTCCAAGATGATTTTAGACATGCAGTGATTTATGCCATATCCTCTTCCCTACTGATAGGATTTTTGATTGCCATAATTCTTTCTACCAATATTTCCAAGCCCATAGTTAATATTAATAACTTTACTTTGAAAATAAAGGAGGGAATTTATGGCAGTATTGACAATGAGGATAGCGATATAATAGAAATTTCAGACCTGCAAAATAATATAAACTTTCTTTCCAAGTCACTTAAAAGACAGGAGGAGATTAGAATGCGCTATGCTCAAGATATTTCCCATGAGCTTAGGACTCCCCTAACCAATTTAAAGCTCTACATAGAGGCTATAGATGATGGAGTGATGGAATTTGATCAAAGTGTTGCTAAGAGCTTAAACGGTGAGATTAATAGGCTTCAGGTCTTGATAGATGGCCTTAAAGATTCCTTCAATGAAAGTGTTGAGATGGGCAAGTTAAACCTTGAAGAGGTAAATATTTCCAGCATGCTTGAAGAAATTTCAAATGGCTTTATGGCCAATTTCTTAAATAAAAATATAAAACTTGATAAAAATTTAAAAGCCGATGTTTATATGATAACTGATAAAACTAAGCTAATGCAGGTAATCCAAAATATCCTTACTAATGCCATCAAGGCTATAGACAGGGATGGAAATATTTCTATTAAGCTAGCTGATACTAACAAGAATGTGACTATAGAAATTACTGATGATGGTATCGGTATTGATGAAGACAAGTTGGATATGATATTTGAAAGATTCTATAGGATTGACGATTCTAGAAATACAAAGACCAACGGTCTGGGTCTGGGGCTTGCTATTACTAAGAATTTCGTGGAAGCCTTAAATGGCAAAATCATTGTTAAGAGTAAGTTGAATGAAGGAACGAGTTTTTCCCTTATCTTTAAAAAATAAGGGCGGTGAAATATGAGAATAAATAACAGAAAAAGAAAGACTTCCAAAAAGAAAAGTGAAATAAGGATAGTTAAGAGAAGGGATACTAGGAAAAAACCCTTGATGAGAAAGGCTAGACTTCGTAGAAAAAGAATCTATCAAAGAAGAAGGAGGATTCTTGCCATACTTGCTATATTAATTATAGCTATCCCCATAACTTTATTAACGAAAAAGCTTAATTCTTATTCGAAGATGGGCTATCCAAAATTTAGAGATGAAGTCCTCGAAGGACTAGGAAATAATGTTCTGGTAGCAGATAGCAAGGGTAGAAGCCTAACAAGTGCAGAAAAACTTTCGGATTTTGACAAACTTGTTGAAAGCATTTCTAGATCCTATCCTATAACTAAGGAAAATAAGGCTAATTTCGATAAGTTTGTCAAAGGCAAGGATGAGTTAAGAAAAAGAGTCAAAAATTCAAAAACTGATCAAGAGTATTTTGACATTCTTAACGAGAGCGTATCCCTCTTAGAAGATAGCTCAAGCTTCATTCTAGATAAGGATAGCTACTCCAATCTCTTTAGTGCTTATAGAAACAAGAAAGATTCTAAGAAGGCAGAAATTCTCGGAGATGATCAGGCTGTGGACAGGTATAAGAGGATGATTAATAAGGAAAATGTCCAAAAAGATATAACTATTAATCATGCTGGTCCAAATCTTTTGATTGTCAAAATTCCTAGATTTAATAGAAATAAATTAGATGATGACTTAGACCTTATAGCTAAGGACCTAAACAAGGGAAATGTCGAAGCCATAGCCTTTGACCTATCAGATAATAACTCTATTGATAATTACTATGTTAATGACTTTGTAAGTTATTTCATCGACAAAGATTATGAAGAAAAGGACCTTTATTTTTATAGGTCAGCTCTTTTTGAAGAAAGCCTAGATGATATTAAGGCTAGCGAAAACAGTTCATATACTACAGCTAAGGTTAAAAACCTAGCTAGCAAATTTAATGGCGAAAGCAAAAAATTCAATACTAATGATTATCTATATTATGATGAGATAGATTTGAAAATTAAGAAGAAGGATGATTTTAGAAAAAGAAAAATCTACGTATTAACTAACGAGAATACTGCAAATCAAGCAATAAGAATGGCAGCTATCCTAAAAGATAATGGTGGCTATACCATCAAAAACGCCCTAGATGCAAAACAAAATCCCAAAGACAGGATTGACTATATGCCTCCTAATTTAATCTTGCTAGATCATTCAGGACTAATCCTATCCCTAAGGTCTAATGTAAATTTAGGTGATGATAAATTTATAACTTATGATCAAAGAATCAATTCCGAAAATCCAGATAAGGCCCTAGTAGATATAATCAAATAAATTAAGCCTGTAAGTTTTACCATAACTTACAGGCTTTTTCTATATTATTATCTGAGAATTTCTTTAGACTTATTCTCTCCGTATTTTCCAGCGAAAGCTGAAACTACTAGGGCAACAATAAGACCTAGAAAGATTAGGATTGAACCAAGGGATGCTTTCTTTGAAGCACTTTCTGCTCCTTGTTTTGCATCATCTACTTTTTCGCTTGCTTTGCTTGAAAATTTTTGTATCTCTGCGTTAGCCTTATCAATTGATTCTTCTGCTTTCTTGGAAGCATCTTGTAGGCCCTTGTAGATATTTTCTGAAACTTCACTAGCTTCTTGTTCTGTAAGACTAGAGTTTAGTGCAAGAGCCCTATCTATAGCATCCTTATCTGCTGAATTAGATATCTTTTTAGCTTTTTCTTTGAGGGATTCTGTCAAATCTTTGATTATAGCATCCTTATTTTCTGGATTTATAGCTATGTCTTTGACAGCCTTGGTAATTTCATCTCTTGATTCTTGTAGTTGACCTTCAAGATAATCTGGTTGAAGTTCAGCAACTTCTGTATCTTTTAGGTATTTTTCAAGATTATCTTTTAATTCTTTTGTATCTACATCAGAAATTGCTCCTCCGGCTTTTTCAAGTCCTTCACTAAGGGCATCTCCTGTAATATCAGCTACTGAGCTTGTGATATTAGCAGTCGCACTTCCTATCCCTCCTAAGACTTTACCAAGAACATTACCAGATAAGCCTAAAGCAAGGGCAAGGGTATTAAAAGTTAATGTTACTAGAAGTAAAACTGTAAGTGCCCAGCTAATTGCCCCATGAAGCATTCCGGTTGATCTTGCAGCATAACCTGCTATGAAAGCTCCTGCACAAAAGGATAGTAAAAGTATTACTATAGTTAAAATTCCTGTACCGATTCCTATTCCTGCCATAGGGTTAGCCTTTGTTGGTGCAAATAAACCAAAGCCCAAGGCTGCCGTTAGTAAGCTTAAAACTGTAAATAGAGCTAAGGCTGTTACTGTTCCAGCAAAGATAGATGCCCAAGACAAATTCTTTCCTGCTTGAATAGGACTTGTTTCTTTCCTATAAACAGGCCTTTGTGGTCTTCTATTATTTTCTTCTGTCATATTTCCTCCTTATAATAACAAATGATATTCATTTATATTCGTTTTGCTCGAATATAAATGAATATTTATCAATGTCTCTTTATATCTTATACCCCGAAAATGCAAATTTAATCATTTATTCTTAAATAGCTCCTGCTCTCTTAGAATTTCAGAGACCATATCCCTGCCCTTTTGCATCTTTTTTATGTTTTTTATATCGAGGATTATGACATCCTTTTTTATAAGATCTTCCTTGCTTTTTTCTGTTAGATATGAGGAATTGATAATAAGGACTGGTCTTATCCTAGAATCAATGCCATTAATTTTTTATATCATTTCTTTTATGAAACTTTCACTTAGATTTTTTTCGAAGTCATAGTTTTTTATTTCAATAGCAAAACGCCTATCCTTCTTTTTTGCGTACAAGTCAAATCTGTGGGACTTTTGATATTCTTCCTGGAAGGCTTCCACCTTATAGCCACATCTTCTAAAGGCCCTTGCTATAAATTCATCATTAGTAAAGTCCATGATGATTTTTTTGAGGGCCGTAAGAAGATTGGTCGGATTAATTTTAAAGACTCCCCTATATTCGATATCTTCGCCATATCTTTTGATATCAAAACCTATTACAAGCTTGTTGATTACATTAAAGTTACCATGGGCAATGGCATTTCTTACATGCCTTAATAGGGCCATAGTTTTTGTTTCATTATCATCAGCGAGAGTCATAACTAATTTTTGCTCATCAATGCTAACCCTACCCACAAAATGTTTGGCGAGCTTTTTGTGGATTACATCTGTAATAAGTATATCTTCGTCAGTCATATCCATAGACATCATTATTGCCTTAAAAATATAATCATCATATTCAGGATTTAGGAGAAGCTCATTTGTTGCTGATTGTTCGGATGAAATGTTTGGAACATACCAAAGTAACATCTTTATTGCTTCGTCCAAATCCTTGTTAAGCTTAAGGGGAATTGTGGTATGTTTTATTGAAAAATCATATTTTTCCTTGCTTTTATCTATTGCAAACTTTTTACTTATTTCCATATACTACTCCTTAGAAACTCCTCCCAAAAGATAATCTTCTAGGCCCTCTAGGTCTAATAGGTTATCTACTATATAATTTATTTTAAGCTCTTTTGGTACGAGGATCATGTACTTATTTGCCCTAAGCAAATTTTCCACAAGCTCCTCCTTAGTCATAAGATATTCTTTTATAGGTATGGATTTTATCTTTTTACTTCTCAGGATATAAAAATTTTTTCTAAGGCCAGCTCCCCTTATGCTAGAATCTTTTTCATTTACAGTAAAATTGTTTAGCTTACTCAAAGAATTGAGGCAAAGACATATGCTCCTGTTGATTTTGCTAGACCTAAAAGTCCTAAGGAAATCCCCATCTTCATCAGATGAGATGTAAAAACCGTCTTCGTTTTTTCCAACATATAATTTATCCAAAAGTTCGTCAATCTTTTTGCTATAGGAATATTTTGTCCTATCTTTGAGTATTTCCTCCATCCTTATTCTGACTATATCCTTTATATCTTCGATAGAGTTTGATGAGAAGTTATTAGCCTTTCCTTCTTCTGCTTTTTCTACATGGATTTTCTTTGTAGCCTTTTGGATTTTGTCAATTTGCCAAACTTGGCCTCCTAGAAATATTCTATCTCCTACTTTTATAATATTCGATGGGCAAATGCTTCCGATTTTTGACCTATCATTATAAACTGCATAGGAGTCGGTTAAGACGAATTGATTGTAGAAAGAGCCCATCTTCATAAGGCTTTCTGTCTTGATACCTGTTATATACTCACCTTCCAGCCTTTCTATGTAGGCTTCTTCTTCCATGTAAGATTTAATAGCCATAAATTCCTCATCATCTATGTCCTTAAAGACAGGAAGGCTTTTGTTTAGCTTATTAAATTCATCTAAGGCAAGACCGTTATTTTCAAGGAGGACTGAAAGAATCTGGTGGGCGAAAAGATCATAGGCTTTCCTAGAAGCTCTTAGCTTATCAAGCCTTCCTTCTTTGAAAAGGCTAATTATAGAAAGGGCTTGGACTAGATCCCAAGGGCTTGTCGCTATCTGATGGAGGATTGACTTGTGAGTCTTTCGTCCAGACCTACCAAGTCTTTGGGCAAGGGAAAGGGAGCTAAAGCATGATCCATATTGTAGGATAGAATAAACTGAGCCTATGTCGATACCAAGCTCTAGGGTTGAAGTTGCGCATATTATAAACTTCTCCCTGTCTGAGTTCTTGGCAAAGTCTTCGATTTCTTTCCTGCGGATTTTACTTACTGATGAATGATGGGCAAAGATGGAATAATCTAACGAATCTTCCTTGGCCTTGTTTTTTAATTTAACAGCCATCTCTTCTACCTTTTCCCTAGAGTTTGGAAAAACAAGCATAGAGCCTTCTTTGGCAAAATTTAAGATTTGCTCCAAAGTTTTATCCCCTATTTCATCTTCTTCGATATAAGAAAGGCTTGTAAGTAATTCATTTCTTGACTTGTCGATTAGGATTTGAGTTTTTCTCTTATTATTAAAAAACCCCCTCGCCAAATCATAATTCTCATCGCCGACACTTGCTGATAGGCCGATAAATCTCGGATCTTTTTGGCAGTAAGGAAGGATTCTTCCCAAAAGGCTCCTAAGCTCTCCTCCTCTATTTCCCGTAAGGAAAGAATGAATTTCGTCAACTATTATAAAGTCAAGTCCAGAAAAAAGTCTCCTCGCTTCTTTGCTTTTATTTACAAAAATCGCCTCCAAGGATTCTGGGGTTATCAAGGCTATGCCGGAAGGATTTTCCATTAGCATATCCTTCCTAGTCTTACTTGACTCACCATGCCAACTAGTTACATTTATGGATAAGTCCTCGCACATCTTTTCTATCCTCTTAAATTGATCGTTGATTAGGGCAATTAGGGGTGAAATGTACAAAATCCTTAGACCTGTATTAAAATCATTAGCCAAGGATATGGCTGGCAAAAAGGCGGCTTCAGTTTTCCCCTGGGCAGTTGGCGCTATTAGAATCAAATTATCTTCTGATGAAAAACATTGTTTTATAGAAGCTTCTTGAATCTTACTTAGGCTAGGCCAAGCATTCTTATAAACATACTCCCTCATGGGCCTAGCTAATAGCATGTAGGCGTCCATTACAAGATTAAGATGTCCTCGTCATCATCGTGATTAAGTGGATCTTTTTCTACTGGATTTAAGATACCAGAAAATTTCTTCATAAGGATATCGTCAATTTCTAAATCCTTATTTTGTCTTTTGATATCTAATATTTCCAAGAAATCTTTGACAACAGCCCTAGGTGTTAGAAACTCCCTAGCTCCAGGTCTGTTAAGTTGTCCTTCCATATAAGTAATAATCTGTTCTTTTGTCATAATAAGGGAGTCCTTGTAGTTTATATTGTAAATATTTAAAATATTTTCGAGGAGGGTAAAAATCTCCTCTTCACTCAGTGGCTTTAATATTAGAGCAGTCCTACTGGTGTTTACAAGACTTAAATCTCCCTCAGTACCGAGCCTACCACCAAGGGCTCCATAGGAGCTCATCCCCCTATTTTTGTCAAAAACTGTCGCCCTTGTAGCTGCAAAATTTACAAAAAGACCCCTAGCCTTATCGCTTTTACATTCGTTATAAATATTTAGGACTCTCTCATAATTTCTCTCACGAGTTACAGCTTGGGCAAGCTTATATAGGTTAACCGCTTCATCAAAATTAATAACAAAACCAGAATATCCAATTTCAAGAAAAAGTTCAGCCAAATTCTTTAGGGCTTCGAAATAATTATCATCATTTATAATTTCACCTATGCCAAGCTCTCTTTTGGCTTCAGTTTTAGTTGAAATATCTCCCCTAATCCATCGGATAGCCTTCATCTTTAGGAGCCTATCTTCGTTGATTAAACCCTCATAATATTTGACTATGGCAGAACCTAGACCATAAGATAGACCCACAGTCCTAAATTTTCCTAGGCAATCGAGAATTTCATTTCTAACTTCCTTTTGATAAGACCCCTTGAGCAAATCTTCCATCTGCCAAGAATTTTTTTCGCTAAGTTTGGCAAAAATTCCCATAAGCCACTCTTCAATTATTTCTTCAATTACATTTCCACTTCTCTGTGTTTTTGTCTTTAGATTATCTATTATCTGTCTATAAAGGGCTTGGGCCTTCTTGTCGGTCGCATAAAATCTTCTTTGGGGAGCAAGGTCTATGCTAGATGCTACAAAATTTTTGGAAAGGGCTAGTTGCTCGATTGTAGCAAGCATGAAAGATTTGCCAGAACCGAAGTCCCCTACCCAAAATCTAATATCGCTTGCCCCTTGACTAACCTTATCCAAAATCCCTATAATCTCTTCAACTTCCTTGTTTCTACCTACCAAGAGGTGTTCTATGCCAAAGTTAGGTACAACACCTCCTTCCAAAGATTTTATTATTACATCTGCCTGCTTAGGATTTATATTTGCCATCAACTATCTCCTTTACCATTTCTTCATAAAAGGGATCTATCCTTATATATCCATCTTCATTAATCAAAGTCTGATCTCCTGTATAATCGTAGACTTGGTCATTCATATCCTTTAGGAAAGAATTAAGCATCTTGGAATTACTAAGAGCTATTGATTTTACCTCAGCTTCTGGGATTTCTCCCCTAGCTAGTAAATCCTTTAAGAATTTATGGGTGCAATCTTTTAGACCCTTATCACCTTCTTCTTTGGCATTTTCATCTAGCCTATAAGCTTGTTTATCGACTATTTCTTCTGAGGATAAAGCTTTCTCATCTTCTTCTAAGACAAGTTCATCTCCAATAAAGTCTGTTACTATATTTACTGTTTTATTTAATTCTTTCCTAGATATCTTTAGTTTTTTGTCGTCTATGTCGATTCTTTTTAACTTTTTCTTATCAAGGTCTAAAATTTTATTAATAGTTTCTAGGGATATGTCTTCTTTTGAAATAATTTCTAGGAAGCTATCATAATTTTCTTCCAAAATTATTTTAAATAACCTACTCTGAGTAGCCATAGTTGGATTAAAATATTTGTATAGATAATAAAAGCCTATGACAAGGCTTGGCTTAAAGCTTTCCTTACTAAGGCCGTTAGCTAGTTCTTTAAGCATGGCTTCATCTTTTATCTTAGCCATAAAATCAATTTGTTTAGCTACATCACAAGTCTTTATATATCTCAGCCAATCCTTGACTTTTTTAGGATTTTCCCAAAGGTAGTTTTCATAAAGCTTGCTTTTAAGGTCTGGGTCCAAATTTTTGTAAAAGACTTCTAGCCTTTTTATGAAAAATTCTAATAAGTCTACTACTTGGTTAGAAATCAAAACTTCTTCTGCTCGACTGCTATCAATATCAGCAAAAACCCAGAAGTCCTTCCTTAGCCTTTGTTCACTTATAACTAAGAGGCTATCCAATATATTCTTAGAAAGGGTGTAGGGACTTGTATATTTAATGATTTTTGTGGTATCAATGTCTTCTTGGTCAAAAGATTCTTTAAGTACACTAAGGTAGGATTTAATTAGAATATTTCTTGCTAGGTCGTTTGCCCACAAGTTATTATTTCTCTTAGTCACTTGAAGGATTAGCTTAATTTCTTTGTCAGTGAAATTCAAAGACTTTATTAAGTCCTTATAGTCTTCAAAAAATCCTAAATTTAGCTGCTTGTCCCCTGATTTTTTTCTACTCCACGCATCTAGGCCTTCCTTGTTTTTGCTTATTTTTTTACCATCTAATGATATATTTATATGGGTCTTAATTTTATCATTATTAACTTTCCTCTTAAAGGACTTCTTATGATTTTTGTTATTAATATTAGAAAAATCTTCCAGTAAGCCGTCGATCAAGGAAAATATATCGTCAATTTTCATAAGCCCTCCCCTAAAGTCTTCTTCCTTTCATTATACTGCTTATGAAATTTTTGAGAATAAAAAATATGCAAATAAGCTCAACCTTCTTGGCACTTTCGTCTTAGTCAAGTTTATTTGCATTATAAAACTATTTTCTATGAGATAATTTCCTCTATAATTGGTCTTTTCTCAATTTTTTTGTCAGCATAGCTAAAGCAAGCGTAGAAATCGTTAAGCCAGTCATCTTCTAGTGGATAATCATGGTGGACTAGGCAAAGGGTCTCGCCTTTTTTAACAAAATCTCCCCTTTTCTTTTTGAGGTCCAAGCCTACTGCATAATTTATTTCATCTTCTTTTTTCTTTCTACCTGCTCCTAATTTCATAGCACAAAGGCCTAGGCCTAAAGCATGGATATCAGCTAGGTAGCCTTCTCCCTTTGACTTTATTTCGCTTACATATTTTGCCTTAGGAAGTAGGTCTGGATTTTCAATTTGATTGACATTTCCCTTTTGGTAAGCTACCATTTCTTTTAATTTCTCAAAGGCTCTGCCAGAATTTATGGCCTCTTCTAGGAGGCTTCTTGCTTCATCTTTTGTCTTTGCGACTTTCGCCTGAACTAAGATAATTTCTCCTGCCCCCATACAAAGTTCCTTAAAGTCTTCTGCACCATGACCCCTAACAGTTTCTATTGCCTCTCTTACTTCGAGGGCATTGCCGATGGTATTTCCTAGAGGTTGGTTCATATCTGTGATAATGGCCATGGTGTTTCTACCAAGGGCCTTGCCTATTTTTATCATAGTTTCAGCAAGCTTTCTAGCATCTGATACTGTCGACATGAAGGCTCCCTCGCCATATTTTACATCAAGAAGAATTGTATCTGAGCCTGAGGCGAGCTTTTTGGACATTATTGATGAAGCTATTAGAGGAATAGAATCAACTGTTGCTGTTACATCTCTTAGGGCATAGAGCTTCTTATCGGCAGGAACGAGATGGCCAGATTGACCAACTAGGGCAAGACCTATCTCTTTTACTTGTTTTATAAAATCTTCTTGGCTAATATCTGTCCTAAAGCCTTGGATTGATTCTAGCTTATCAATAGTTCCTCCCGTATGACCCAGAGCCCTGCCGCTCATCTTGGCAATTTTTACTCCGCAAGCAGCAACCATTGGACTTAGGGCAAGGGTCGTCTTATCACCTACTCCTCCAGTAGAATGTTTATCTGCCTTTATTCCTTCGATAGAAGATAAGTCCAAAACATCACCCGACTTCATCATGGCATGGGCAAGCTTGGTCGTTTCCCTATCATTCATACCATTAAGGGCTATAGCCATTAGGAGGGCTGATGTTTGGTAGTCCTTTATCGAACCATCAACTACACCATCAATCCAAAATTGAATTTCTTCATCACTCAATTCCTTTTTATCTTTTTTCTTTTCAATAATATCGACAATTCTCATAATAGCTCCTCAATTACTTAGCATTAGCAAAAATCTTATCCATTGATAGGTCAAACTCTGGCCTATAAATATTGCCAAACTTATCAAGATGGATCATGAACATATATAATCTATAAAACTCCAGCCTTAGACTCAAATCCTTATCTTTTGGCAAATCCTCCATGTATGTTTTGTAGAAATCATCATTAAAACCAGAAAATACAGTGGATATGCCTAAATCAAACTCCCTATCCCCATAAAGTGGAGATGGATCGAAAAGATAGGCCTCGCCATGACTATCAAACATGAAATTACCTGGCCACAAATCTCCATGGACTAGGACTGGCTTACTTTCGTGCTCATACAAATACTTATTTATTATCTTTCTAAGTTTTTCATACTTAGACAAATCATCTTTGGTAAAAATTTTTTTGTCAGAAAGACTTCTACTTAATTTATCTAATCTCTCTTCCAGGAAAACTTCCTTCCAAGTGTTCCTAAAATCGTTGGAAAAGCTAATAGCAGAGCCCTTATAAGCATATTCAAAACCAAACTTGTTTTTGGGGCTTTCGATAGCATGAATCTTTAAAACTTCTCTAGCAAGCTTACTTTGATCAGCTGGCCTTCCTTCTTCTAGGAAAGTTAAAAGCAAGTAGGCTCCTTCACTGATTAAACCAAAATCTATAAGTCTTGGAGCATTGACCCCGTACTTTTCAAAAAGCTTTAGGCCCTCAATTTCACCCTGAAAGAAATTTATATCTCCATCCTTTTTTACAAGGAGAAAATATGGACCTTGGTCTGTATAAACTTTGTAGGCATCATTCACATCTCCTCCCCTCATGCTTCTTATATCATAAATTCCATCAAGGGGAAGTTCATTTACTATACTTAACAAATAATCACCTCTTATTACCATTTTACCCAAAAAAAATTATAAGGCTGATTTTTGCCAATAAAAAAAAAGCCAACCGCCTAGGCTAGATTGACTTTAACATTCTTTCTTCCCATTCTAAGGTAGATTTTACCATGGATTTGAGGACCTTTTTAAAGACATCGATGTCTTCTTCTTTTAAATCTTTGACTGCGTTACTTATAAAATCATCTGCAACTACGATAAGCTCATCAAGCTTCTCATATCCTTTTTTTGAAAGAGAAATTGTCTTTTTTCTCATATCTTCGTCATCAAGTTTTCTGTCTATGAGACCATCTCTTTGCATCCTATCAAGAAGACCTGTCATGGTTGACTCTCTGATATTCATCTTTTCTGCCAACTCTTTTTGTCCAATTGCCTTAGCAAGGTTTATGTAATACATTGCTACACATTGGCTTCTTGTAACCCCATATTTTAAGACGACATTATTGAAAGAATCATTTAATGCCTTAGAAGCTTTCGTTGTTGAAAATGCTATATGCATTTCATAATCTATCATATCGCTCTCCTCACCAGATATTTTATATCTCTACAATTTGAGTAATAACTACTCAGAAATTATATTATATCAGCATTGTTTTGCAAAGTAAATCATACTTACCTTACGAAGTTTAAATTTGCTGACTAAAAATACTCTTCTTGCAATAATTGTAACATAACTAATATTTATTTCAAGTATTGGTTAAATTTATTTGATAATTTTTTATCTTAATATTATCCCCTCTAGAGAAATAACTTGTTAGAGTAAGCAAATTCATTTAGCTTATCTTAATCTCTTAATTAAGAAGTCTTCTCTTAGATTTATAATTTTTTCATCTCTTTTAGTTATCTTCCTTAGCCTTTGGTGAAATTTTTAGATCTAGAAAGAGGTCATTGTAAAGTATAGTTGTTTGCTTATCAAGAGCCTTAAAAACTTCAAGTCTATCAATCACATCACCGTTGGGATATAGGGTCTTGTTATTTCTCATAGCAGGATCAATTAAGGCTAGGGCTTTTTTGTTTGGTGTCGCATAGGAAATATATTCAGCATTTTGGGCAGCATTTTCAGCTCTTAGCATGAAGTTGATAAAGGCGTAGGCTGCCTCGGTATTCTTGCTTGTCTTTGGTATTACCATGCTATCAAACCAAATGTTTGATCCTTCTTTTGGTATAGCATAGGCAAGGTCTGGATTGGAGGCAATTGCACTTGCTGCATCTCCAGAAAATGTGATACCAACATTAGCTTCTCCAAGAGCCATATACATCCTAATCTCATCAGCTAAAATCGCCCTTACATTTGCCATATAGCCTACTAGTTCATTACTAACTCTTACAAGCTTATCCTTATCACAGGTGTTTAAGCTTAAATTATCAGTAAGTAGACCTATACCTAGGGTTTCTCTTGCACCATCAAAGCTTAGTATCTCTCCCTTAAATTTCGGATCCCACAAGTTTTTCCAAGAAGAAAAATCCTCAGCCTTGTATTTTTTGGTGTTATAAATTATGCCAAAGCTTCCCCAAAGATATGGAATAGAGTATTCATTTTCTGGGTCATAGGCGAGATTTAGAAATCTCTTATCTATATTATCAAGACCCACGATTTTTTTGTGGTCAAGTTTTTTAAGAAGCCCCTGATCTCTCATCATCTCAACAGCATACTCACTAGGAATACAAATATCGAAATTAGTTGAGTTCTGTTTGATTTTCGCAATCATAGCCTCATTGGAATCGAAGGTTTCTGTTACAATTTTATATCCTGTCTCTTTTTCAAATTTATCTATAAGGTCTGGGTCAATATAATCTCCCCAATTGTAAAAATATAGGGTCTTATTATCGGCCGTAGCCCTAGATGATGTTAAGAAAGTCCTTAGGACTAATAGGAGGCCTATGGCACAAATACTCGTTAGAAAAAATTTATAAACTTTATTCATCAATAGCCCTCCTATCTGTAAGCTTTTTCTCTCTCTCACTTATAAAATAATATATAAGGACTAAGAAGAAGGATACTAGAAACATCAAAGTTGATAGGGCATTTATCTCAAGAGAAATCCCTGCCCTAACCCTAGAGTAAATTTCTACAGAAAGAGTAGAAAATCCTGCTCCTGTAACGAAAAATGTTACAGCGAAGTCGTCAAGGGAATAGGTAAGAGCCATAAAAAATCCCGTAAGAACTCCTCCTGTAATATTGGGCAATATTATCTTATTTAGTATTGTAAAATCGCTTGCTCCCAAGTCTTCTGCCGCAAGAATCATAGACTCGTTTAGGGCGTAGAGTCTTGGTAGAACCATCAATACTACAATCGGTATAGAAAAGGCTATATGAGAAAGAAGGACTGTCATAAAGCCCATAGGTATCTTTAGCAAAAAAGTAAAAAGTACCAAAAAGCTTGCCCCCATCATTACATCTGGCATAACCATAAGGACGGAGTTAAAATTAAGAACTCTTTTTCTCATCCTGTCATTTTTTAGATAATAGATAGCGAGGGCTCCTATTGTGCCTATAACTGTTGCAATTAGTGAAGAAAGGAGACCTAGGATAAGGGTGTTTATGACAATAACCCAAAGTCTTGTATCCCTAAAAACTTCCCTATAATGATTAATAGAAAATCCATCAAAGGAATTCATGCTTACTCCACTGTTAAAGGAATAAAATATCAGATAGATTATAGGTAGATACAAGAGGACAAAGATAAATAATAGATATAGATTTGATATTTTAAATCCTTTTTTCATCATTTAATATCCTTTCTAGTATTAAGTATGCTCATTACCACAAACATCAAGACTATTAAAACTAAACCAATGGTCGCTCCCATCCCCCAGTTTTGGGTAACTAGATAATGCTCTTCGACAGCGGTTCCAAGGGTTATAATCTTATTTCCTCCTATAATTCTAGTAATCAAGAAAAGTGATAGGGAAGGAATAAAAACTGCTTGACTTCCCGCTATTACCCCATCCATGGACAAGGGAAAGATAATCTTTGTAAAAGTCTGCCACTTACTAGCTCCCAAATCCTCACTTGCTATTAAATATTCCTTTGGTATGGAATCGAGGGCCCTAAAAATCGGAAGGATCATAAAGGGAAGCTCGACGTAGGAAGCTACCAAGACGAAGGCTGGATTAGTAAAAAGAATCCCCTGGCTTGCAAGGCCCAAAAATTTCGCAATAGTCCCCTGCTTGCTAAGCAAACCAATAAAGGCGTAAGCCTTTAATAGTAGGTTAATCCAAGTTGGTAGGGTAACTAGGAGGAGGAATATTTCCTTGTTCTTGCTTGAACAAAGAAAATAGGCAAAGGGATATGCCAAAAAAAGGGTCGTTATTGTTATGAGAAAGGC
Organism: Anaerococcus tetradius; assembly: GCF_947087635.1. Taxonomy (NCBI): domain Bacteria; kingdom Bacillati; phylum Bacillota; class Tissierellia; order Tissierellales; family Peptoniphilaceae; genus Anaerococcus; species Anaerococcus tetradius. The sequence continues at coordinate 34,966 of NZ_CAMUDP010000010.1, read as the reverse complement.
TGTAAGGAAGGAATTTAGGGTCATTTTCACATAATTTCCAGATGTAAAATAGGAAATATAATTAGCAAGGGTGAAAGAGCCATATATATCAAAAAATGATTGGTAGAGAAGCATGGCTATAGGAGCGATGATAAATAGAAGTATCCACAAATAATATATACTTGATAGGGCCTTATATTTTCTATTCATCATCATCCTCCAAAGAATACATCTCTATCCTCTTATCGAAATCATCTTCTGATTCGTTAAATCTCATTACATGAATGTCGCCAGGATCAATTGATATACCAATGACATCCCCCTCTTCAAATCTCTTGGTCGTATGTATTTTCCACCTAAAATTATCTTCATCGAAGCAGATTAATTCATTAAAGACCCCCCTAAACAAGACATTATCGACAGTTGCCTTAATGTCAGCATCTTTTGACTTAGAAACCTCGATATCCTCAGGTCTAATTACAACTTCTACCTTCTCGCCTTTGGCTATACCAGCATCTTCACACTCAAAGATTTTATTAGAAAATTCTACAAGATAATCATCCTTCATTACTGCATCGAGGATATTTGATTCACCAATAAATTCTGCTACATATCTATTAATCGGCTCATCATAAATATCTATAGGAGATCCAGATTGAACAATCTCACCCTTATCCATAACGAAAATTTCGTCAGATAGGGCTAGGGCTTCTTCTTGATCGTGGGTTACAAAGACGAAGGTTATGCCAAGTTCCCATTGGATATTAGAAAGAAGGACCTGCATAGATTTTCTAAGTTTCATATCGAGGGCAGATAGGGGTTCATCAAGAAGCAAAACATCCGGTCTATTAACAATAGCCCTTGCTATGGCAACTCTTTGCCTTTGTCCACCAGACATTTGCGAAATCTTCCTATTCTCAAAGCCTGAAAGATTTACCATATCCAAGGCCTTCTTTACTTCTTGTTTGATAGTTTTCTTATCAACTTTTTTTATATTTAAACCAAAGGCTACATTATCGTAGACATTCATATGGGGAAATAGAGAATAGTTTTGAAAAACTGTATTTACCTTCCTCTTGTTGGCTGGGGTCTTGTTTACATTTTCTCCATTGATGAATACATCTCCACTGGTCTGTTCGACAAAGCCTGCTATTATATTTAAAATCGTAGTCTTGCCACAACCCGATGGCCCCAAGAGAGTATAAAATTTCCCCTTCTCTAGCTCTAGGTCTACTGTCTTTAGGACAAGTTCGTCATCATAGCTTTTTGTTACATTTCTCAAGACAACACTTTTGTTAGACATGATTTTGCTTCTCCCTCCTACTTTCTTATCATCTTATAGAAGAGTATACCATAAATTTGCACAGTTTTTATGTGGATACCTATATATTTTCCTATAGGGCTTACTTATTTTTCTTTACTCCTAGTTCAAATTTGACCCAAAAATTTCTATATATTATAATCAAATTAGGAATTTTTTTATTAGGAGGTACATATGACTGATATAAAAGCAAAAAAATCTATATTTAATTCCTTACTTTTCAAACTTGTTATAGCAATTATAATCGGTATATTTTTAGGAAATATTTCTAATGAAGGAATGATGCAAGTTATTTCTACAATAAAGACTATCCTAAGTAATCTTATCAATTATATAGTCCCTATCATAATCCTTGCCTTTATCACACCTGCGATTGTTTCGCTTAATGAGAGTGCTGGCAAGGTATTATCTCTAACCCTAATCATTTGCTATCTTTCATCTGTTGGAGCAGCTTTGTTTTCATTTTTATCTGGTAAGATGATTATTCCTCATCTTAATATTGTAAGTGCAAGCGAAGCTGGTAGGAAGCTTCCAGAAATCCTATTTAAACTGGAGATTCCATCCATAATGCCAGTAATGACAGCACTCGTTACTTCAATACTTTTCGGTCTTGCTGTTATCTGGACTAAGTCAGAAAATTGGGCGAATTTATTGAAAGAATTTAACAATATGGTCCTAGAGATAGTTAACAGGGTAATTATAAGAATCTTACCTGTTTATATAGCATCAACTTTTGCAGAACTTAGTTATGAAGGAGTCATTCTTAGCCAATTTCCTGTCTTTATCAAGGTTATAATCTTGGTAATAATGGGTCATTATATATGGCTTGCTCTCCTTTACAGCCTTGGCGGAATTTTCTCTAAGACCAATCCTATGGAAGTCTTAAAGCACTATCCACCTGCTTATGTTACAGCCCTAGGTACTATGTCTTCTGCTGCAACCCTATCTGTTTGTCTACAGTGTTCTGCCAAAGCCAAAACCTTAGATCCAAAGATAAGGGATTTTGTAGTTTCCCTTTGTTCAAACACCCACCTTTGCGGATCTGTTCTTACTGAAGCATTTTTCGTAATGATCGTAAGCCAAGTCCTTTATGGAAAACTTCCAAACACTGGAAATATGATTTTATTTATAATCCTACTTGGAATTTTTGCAATTGGTGCGCCTGGAGTTCCTGGAGGTACTGTTATGGCCTCCCTCGGTCTTATTACTTCAGTTCTTGGCTTTGATTCAACAGGAACTGCCCTAATACTTTCTATCTTTGCTCTCCAAGATTCTTTTGGTACAGCTTGCAACATAACAGGAGATGGGGCCATAGCCTTAATGGTTACAGGTCTATTAAATAAGGTACCAAAAGAGGCAAGAGTTTAGTATGACAGATTTTAAGAAAATCATAAGAGATGAGCTAATCCCTGCCACAGGTTGTACAGAGCCTATAGCTATAGCCTATGCCGCTGCCAAGGCAAGAGAAACCCTTGGAAGTAATCCAGATGAAATTATTGCTAATCTATCTAGTAATATAATAAAAAACGCCAAGGCGGTTACAGTTCCAGGAACTGATGGAAGAAAGGGAATTGAGATATCCATTGTTGCTGGAGCCTTCCTTGGCAAGGCCTCTAAGAAACTCGAAGTCCTTTCTAATATAGATAAGTCACAATTAGATAAGTGCGATAAATTTATCGAAGAAGGAAGAGTTAAGCTCAATCTAGTTAAAGATAAGGATGGAGTTTTTGTAGAGATAATTTGCAAAAATAAAACAGATAAGGCTTCAGTAGTAATTACTGCTAGCCATACCAATATCACAGAAATCAGAAAAAATGATGAGCTAATTTTTTCCAAAGAAAATAATGAAAATCAAAAGCAGGATTTGGAATTTTCTTTCGATAAGGTCTACGACTTTGCAAAAACTTGCGACTATGCAGATATAAAAGATGTCCTAGATAGGCAAATTTCTTACAACCAAGCCATAGCCTCAGCTGGTCTATCAAACGATTGGGGTGCAAATATTGGAAAATTAATCCTATCTAATAACCCATCCAACTACTACGAAAAACTTGTAGCCTTCGCTGCTGCAGGCTCTGATGCTAGAATGGACGGTTGCGAGCTACCAGTTATAATCAATTCTGGTTCGGGCAATCAAGGTATAACAACTTCAGTTCCCATAATCCTATATGCCAAAGACAAGGGTTTTTCTGATGATGACTTGTATAGGGCTTTGATTTTCTCAAATTTAATCGCTCTTTATATAAAAAATGAAATAGGCAAGCTTTCTGCTTATTGTGGAGTAGTTTCAGCCTCTGCTGCTGTTATCTCTTCAATCGCCTTCATCAACAAAGAAGATAGGAAGATAATAGAAGAAACTATAACTAACGCCCTTGCAGTAAATTCTGGTATAATCTGCGATGGTGCTAAATCATCATGTGCTATGAAAATTGCTTCAAGTCTTAGAAATGCAAGCCTTGCCTATATACAGGCTAAGACAAACAACTCCTTTAGAAGTGGAGATGGAATAGTAAAAGAAGATATAGATAAAACTATTGAAACTGTAGCAAGAATAGCCAAGTACGGGATGAAGAAGACTGACGAGGTAGTCCTAAGTGAAATGATAAATAATCATGACTACCTAAGTGATTTCGAATAAGTTTTTTTATCCTTTTGGATAATAATAATAGCCTAGCAAAAAAAGACGAGCCTGACTTTAAGTCTAGCTCGTCTATTCTTATATTTAAAAATTAGTCAACAGCTACCATAACGTTGCTTGCCTTGATTACTGCATAAGCTTCTTTACCTTTTTCAAGACCAAGTTCTTCGATAGCGTTGTTTGTGATAGATGATGTGATGATAGTTCCGTTTCCGATGTCAATTTTAACAATTCCGTTAACAGCACCCTCAACAACTTCTACTACTTTACCCTTAATTGTATTTCTTGCTGAAATTTTCATAATTTCCTCCTTTTATTTTGTTCATTATTTATTATACCCTAAATCTGCCAAAAGAAAATTTTCTTTCAAAGCCTTACATGAGGCGTCAAACATTTTCTGTTCCCTATCATCAATTGGCATCTCCAAAATTTTTTCTGCACCATTTTTGCCAATTACAGTAGGAACTCCTGTATAAAGACCCTCATTTTTATATTCACCCCTTAGATAGGCAGAAGCCATAAGGACTTTCTTTTCATCAAGAAGGATTGCCCTAGTGAAGGCTAATAGGCAGTTTGCTATGCCAAAATGTGTAGCTCCCTTACCCTTAATTATCCTAAAGGCCTTATCCCTAATCAAATCTCCAACCTTATCCTTATAAGAGTCGTCAATATTTTTTATAAACTTATCTATGGCTATACCATTTATGTTAGCATTAGACCAAACTGCCACAGAAGAATTGCCATGTTCGCCTATTACATAGGCATTAATATCGCTTACATTGAAGCCTGTTTCTACTGCTAGATATTGGGCAAATCTTGCTGTATCGAGACTTGTTCCTGTTCCAACTATTTTTTCATAAGGAAAATCTGATACTTCCCTTACTACTCTTGCTATAACATCGACAGGATTTGTAGCTAGTAGGATTACTCCCTTATAGCCTGCTTCAACGACCTTAGGAATAGTATCTAAGACCATCTCGCTTGCAATTTTTATATCATCAAGTCTATTTTTTAGATTTTTTTGGCTGTTACCATAAGCAAGAACAACAAGGTCACAGTCTTTGCAATCTTCATAAGTTCCTCTTTTTACAATAGTAGCAGATGAAGTCAAAACTGTTGCATCCAACAAATCATTGACATCTGCAAGTTCCTTATCTTTTCTAATATCTATAATAGCAAGTTCTGTGGCAAGTCCCGAATTTATCAATGAAAAGGCATAGGAGCTTCCAACAAAACCATCACCAATTAGTACAACTTTATTTCCATTTTTCATATTCTACCACCTATAAATTTATATAATTGTTCATTAATATATAATATTTATCAAAGCAAAAGACTTGAAGGGCCAAAAACCCCATCAAGTCTTATTGATTCTATTTGTCTGGATTCTTATATCCATCCTCAACTATTTCTTCACCCTTGCATGTATTGAATTTTTTACCATTAAATTCTTCTATACCGCAATATTCACCATTTTTTGTATTTTTTTCTTCTTCAGATTTTTTTATATCTTTCTTTTCAGTCATAATAACTTCCTTTCTTTTCTAACCACTTAATATATACCCGAAAATTTAATTTTTAATCTTCTAAAATTCCTAAAATGTCCCAATAAACCATTTCTTTTTCATCTTCATTTAAAATTTCATGGCGCATATTTTGGTAACTTTTGCTTTTGATATTTTTGTATCCTAGGGATTTGAGTAGGCTTAGGGATTTTTCTATTCCCTTAGAGCCCTTGGTTATTATATCATCCTCCCCTGTTAGGTTATAGATAGGAAGATTAGGGTTTTTGACCTTGTATTTTGATTTTTGTGAAAGCTTTTTGTTAATTTCAACAAGAACTTTGGTATAGCCCATAGTAAAGCTAAAGATTCTTAGGGGATCCTTGTATTTCTTTTGCCTATTTTCCTCATTATAAGAAATAAAATCGAGACTCGCATCAGAATTTCCCACTAAGTGGTTAATCAGATTTGCCCTCCTATATGATCCTGTATAGAAGTTAACTATATTTAAGAAAAACACAAGTAGACCTGCCAAAGGATCTTGGACTGGCGTACCAGTTAGGATTAATTTATCAATCATCCTATCATATCTTTGCAAATAAACCCTAGCCGTCATAGAGCCCATAGAATGACCTAACATATATAGGGGAAGACTGGGATATTTCAATTTTACATAGCTACTTACGAGGACAGTATCTCCTACTAGCTCGCTTGCCCTTTTCATATGGCCTTTAGGATAGGACTCGCTAAGTGATCTACCATGGCCCCTGTGATCATGGACTATAACTACATAACCCTTATCATTTAAGAATTTTGCAAAGTCCATGTAGTTTCCTCCATGCTCACTCATCCCATGAACTAATTGGACTATGCCTTTTGGCCTTTCCTTTTCTAATTCTCTTACAAAAATATCAAAACCATCAGCTCCAGTTAGGTAAAATTCTCTATAATTTTCAATAGACTTTACTTCAATTTTTTTGTAAAATTTGCTCCCATCGTCAATTGCTTCGTGGCGCTTATCCTTTATATAATAATAAAGTTGTGGCAAAAGTAAGATAATTAAAACTATTGCTATATATTTCATAAATTCCTCCCTTAAATTACAAGGCCTATAATTCAAATTCTTATTTTGTTGAGGCTACTAATGGCAAGCTCCTCCGCTTATTTTTAGGTCTTGCTTATCTTCGTATTTTATGATAGCCCTAATAGCAGCCCTTATTGCCCTTAGCATATCATCAAGATTCATTGAAGCAGTATCCTTCTTATCCAAAACTTGATCTGGAAGAAAGGGTATGTGTATAAAACCTGCCCTCATATTGCCATATTTTTTTGCCAAATAGAGGTCTTGGTACATAACATGATTACAAAGAAAGGTCCCAGCCGTATTTGAGATTGAGGCTGGTAATTTTTCTTTCCTTATCTCTTCCACAATAGCTTTAATGGGAATAGTTGCAAAATAAGCCGTATCGCCATCCTCTCTTATTTTTTCATCTATGAGCATATTTCCTTCATTATCAGAAATTTTCGCATCATCAATATTAATAGCGACCCTTTCTACGCTTATGTCACTTCTTCCACCTGCCTGACCCAGAGAAAGTATTACATCTGGTCTAACTTCCTTAATTTTTCTTTCAATGACTTCTTCAGCCTTGCCAAAAACTGTCGGTATTTCTAACTTTATTAGCTGGCATGATTCTATATTATCATCAAGACCCTTAATAACTTCTAGGGCTGGATTGATTTTTTCACCTCCAAAGGGATCAAAAGCCGTTATTAAAATTTTCATCTTTGCCTCCTATTTCTTATATTGTACTATATCTTTTATGAAAGTTATTAGTTGGTATAATGAAAAAAAAGGAGGCTTTATGTTTAGTAAGATAATGTCCGGTGAGGACCTCGAAAGAAATAAAGATAATTTCGATATAATAGACGTAAGAACTAAGGAAGAATACGACGAGGGTCATGTCGAAAGCGCTATAAATATCCCCTATGATGAAATTCTAGAACATTTGGATATGATAAATAAGGATAAGCCAACCGTCCTTTATTGTAGGTCAAATTCCAGGGCTGAGATTGCAAGTCTATCCCTTAAATCAGTAGGCTTTGTCTATATCTATATAGCTGATGGAGTTAGCCTTTACGATTATAAGCTTGTAAAATAAAAGCAGCTTGAGAAATCCCTTCGTTTCTCAAGCTGTTTTTTTAATCTTCTATTATCTTTACTCTTATTGCCTGGGGCCCCCTAGGGGCTTGTTTTATTTCAAATTCCACCTTTTGACCTGCAAAGAGTTTTTTATATTCGTCATCTGCTTCTATATCAGTAAAGTGGACGAAAAGGTCATCTCCTGACCATTTGATAAATCCAAAACCTCTTTTGTTGTCAAAAAGTTTCACTTCTCCTTTATTCATCCTACTCCTTTTTTAGGGAAAAAAGTATTCTAAGACTATCATCCTTCACTTCTTCCATATCGTCCTCATCAAAAATTTCTATATCCTTAAAGCCAGCTTCTCTTGCAAATTTTAACACTTCATCTATTTCATAGACTCTTTCTTGCTGAAATTCTCTGACCCTCCTATAGGACCCATCTTCATTTTCTATGAAAAAATCAAGATGCATATCAACTAGGTCATCTTCCAAGTAATTGTCCCAAGTATAGAAAATATCTTCATACTCATAGACATAGCAGTTAGAGCCGAAAATTTCTCTCATCTTGTAGACTGAATTGATATCAAAGACCAAAAGTCCACCCTTTTTGAGGTTCCTATAAGAATTTCTCAATAATTTTTCCAAGTCCCCTTCCTCAGTAAGGTAGTTTATGGAATCAAGGAGGATAACTATAAGGTCATAGAAATTTTCATTACAGAAATCCACCATATCATAATGAATGAGATTGACATTGGCTTGGTCATATTTTTCGGCAAAGACATTAAGCATATCGCTTGATAGGTCTAGGGCGTCTATATTTTTGAAATCACCAAAGAAAAATCTGGTCAACATGCCAGAGCCTGCTGCAAGCTCTAGCATATTTTCCTTTTTTATGTGATTTTTCTCACACAATCCTTTGATATTTGAAGCATATTTTTCATATTCTATATCAAAGCTAAGTTTATCATAGATATAGGAAAATTCATCGTACATTATTTATCCTTGATTTCTTCGTAAGATGCCTTAGTTTTTTCTAGTAAGTCTTGGTAGGCTTTTAGTTTCTCACGTTCTTCGTTTACAACTGCTTCTGGTGCTTTTTCTACGAAACCCTTGTTTGAAAGCTTACCGCTTGCTCTTTTTATTTCACCTTCTAGGCGTTTGATTTCATCTTTTAGTCTTTGTCTTTCTTTTTCGTAATCAACTAATTCATCTAGGCTCATCAAAACTGAAAATTCATTGAAGACAAGTCTTACAAGGCCTTCTTCCTTGGTTGAATCATTAGCTTCTTTTGCCATAACACAAACTTCGCTTGCACTAGCGAGATTTACAAATTGGTCTTTGATTTCTTCTATAAGAGAAATATTAGCCTTATCTTCTACAAGGATAGTTAACTTTTGTTTGGTCTTTGCAGGAACATTTAGGCTAGATCTTTGATTTCTTATGGAAGTAATAGCTTCTATTACTGAGTTTACGTTGTTTTCTTCGTTTACAAAGTTAAACTCTTCCTTAAATTCTGGCCAAGCTTCTACTATTAATAGGTCCTTCTTGTTTGGAAGGGATGCGTAAATTTCTTCTGTTATGAAAGGCATAAATGGATGAAGGAGAATTAGCATATTCTTTAAAACATAAAGAAGGACTTTCTTTACATTTTTCTTAGCTTCTTTGTCATCTCCGTAAAGTCTAATCTTGGCAAATTCTATATACCAATCGCAATATTCATTCCAGATGAAGTCCTCTATCCTATCTGCTGCAAGACCTATTTCGTATTTTTCGAGATTCTTAGTAACGTCAACTATAACGTCGTTAAGTCTTTTGAGTATCCACTTATCCTCAAGCTCTAGATTTTCTCCAGTAAATTCAAGATCATCCCCATCTTCGATATTCATTAGGACAAATCTTGAAGCATTCCACAATTTGTTAGCAAAGTTTCTGCTTGCAAGGATTCTCTTTTCATCATAACGCATATCATTTCCAGGGGAGTTACCTGTAATTAGGGTAAATCTTAGGGCATCTGCTCCATATTCATTTACTACATCAATTGGGTCTACTCCGTTTCCAAGAGATTTGCTCATCTTTCTACCTTGAGAATCTCTAATAAGACCTGTAAATAAGACATGGCTAAATGGAACTTCGCCTGTGTTATAAACTGATGAGAATATCATCCTTATTACCCAGAAGAAGATTATATCATAACCTGTTACGAGTATATCTGTTGGGAAGAAATAATCATATTCTTCATTTTCATTTGGCCAGCCTAGGGTTGCAAAAGGCCAGAGGGCTGATGAGAACCATGTATCTAGGGTATCTTCATCTTGGGTTACATGGATTCCATTAAGCATACCATTTTCATCTGGCTCATCTTCTGATACAATGACTTCTCCATCATCTGTATAGAAAACAGGAAGTCTGTGTCCCCACCACAATTGACGGGAAATTGTCCAGTCCCTAATATTATTTAGCCAGTTCATGTAGGTTTTTGATAAGCTATCAGGAATTAATTTAACTTCTCCCTTGTCATAGGCTTCTATGCACATTTTTGCAAAGTCATCCATCTTAACAAACCATTGTTTAGAGATAAGAGGCTCAATTACAACATGGCTTCTTTCGGAAAAGCCGACAGCATGCTCGATTTCTTCGATTTTTACAAGTTGACCCAAATCTTCTAGGTCTTTTACCATTTCCTTACGAGCCTCGTAACGATCCATACCAGAATACTTGCCATATCCTTCTACTATGTGAGCTTTAGAATCTAATACTACACATTGACCCAGCTTGTGTCTTTCTCCTACTTCAAAGTCGTTAGGGTCGTGTGATGGAGTAATCTTAACGAGTCCTGTACCATATTCCATATCTACATAAGAATCCTCAATTAGGGGGATTTTCCTACCAACTAGGGGAAGAATTAAATTCTTACCTATTTTATCTTTAAAACGTGGGTCTTCTGGATTGACTGCTACTGCCAAATCTCCTAGCATGGTTTCTGGTCTTGTTGTAGCTATTGTTACAAAGTCATCACTATCTTCGAAGAAGTATTTGATATACCATAAATGGCCAACTTGGTCTTCGTGATATACTTCAGCATCGGAGATTGCAGTTTCTGCCAAAGGATCCCAGTTTACTATCCTATCTCCCCTATAAATATAGCCATCGTCATACATTTTCTTGAAGACTTTCTTTACAGCTCTTGTAAGATTTTCATCCATGGTAAAAGAATCGTGGTCCCAATCGCAAGATACACCGATCGTACGAAGTTGTTCCTTAATTCTTCCTCCATATTTATGAGTCCAATCCCAGGCTTCTTCCAAAAACCCTTCACGGCCGAGATCTTGTTTAGTTTTTCCTTCACCTGCAATCTTTTCAACTACCTTACTTTCGGTAGAAATAGAAGCGTGGTCTGTGCCAGGTATCCATAAGGCTTCAAAGCCAGCAAGTCTTTTATAACGAATTATAATATCTTGGATGGTATTGTTTAGGGCATGACCTAAGTGGAGGTAGCCTGTTACATTTGGTGGTGGCATAACTATAGAAAAAGGCTTCTTGTCAGGATTAACTCTTGCTTTAAAATAACCGCCTTTTTCCCATTTTTCATATATTTCTTTTTCAAATTGACTTGGATTATATTTTGTATCCATAAAAAACTCCTTTAACAAATAAAAAAGGCGATAACGACATAGGACGAATGATCGCGTTACCACCTAATTTTCTTAAATAAGACTCTCTTTGCACAAATGCGTGCGACATGAAACATTTACAAAAGCAACCTTCAAAGCTTCATTCTAGAAATTTCCACCAAACATTTCCTCTCTGAAAGAAGTCCCCTTCTACTCCTCTTTTATTGTTTCTTTATTGCCATTATTATATTTTAATAAGAGCTTTTGTCAATTTAACTAAAAACTAATGATAAGGATTTTAGCAAGTAAGTCCTCCTAGTAATTTACATATTATTTTATAAATTTGCACAATTACAAGTCTTTTCATGAGTATACTCCCTGTTTTTAAAGCTTTTATAAAAAAGTTATGGAAAAGTTTTCATATTAGAAAAAATTTGATATAATATAGCTAGGATCACGTAAAGGAGTGAAAATAATTTGGACATTTATATTATTTCAGATACAGCAGGTCTTGCTATATCAGAAATAGTCAATCTCTCTTTGAGCCAATTTGATTTTGATTGTAGGATTATAATCAAATCACAAATTAGAGATCTAGACAGACTTTCTGATATTTTATCTAGCATAGATACCAACAATATAATAATCTATCACTCTTTCCAAGATTCTAAGATGAGTGCTTATATTAAAAATTTTACCCAAACCCATGAGATAGAGACAGTAGATCTTATGGCCTATTCTATCAACAAGCTCTCAAAGATATTTGATAAGAAGCCGATTGAACATCCAAAGTTTATTAATGCTTATGACTCAGAACATTTCAGACGTTTAGATGCCCTAGATTTTGCTATCAAATTCGATGACGGAGCTGACTTCAGGGGGTTAAAATTTTGTGATATAGCTATTATCGGAGTTTCCAGATCATCGAAGACTCCCCTATCTATGTATCTTGCTAGTAAGGGCTTTAGGGTATCAAATATACCGCTGATAGTGGATTCAAAGGCTCCTCGAGAGTTATTTGAAATCGATCCCAAGCGTATTATAGGCCTTACTATAGATAAGGATAGACTAAAGAGCATTAGAAATGAAAGGCTTAGATTTTTGAAATTATCCAACGATTCTATATATTCAAGCATGAAAAGGATTGAAGATGAGCTTGTATATGCAAACGATTTGATGAAAGATTTGGGCTGTTTTAGGATTGATGTTACTTACAGGTCAATTGAGGAAACTTCAGATATAATTATCAATTATCTGTACAAAAATAAGTTATTGGAAAGGAAAGGAAAATGACAAACAAATACGTTTACAACTTTAATGAAGGTGACATGTCAATGAGAGCCCTCTTGGGCGGTAAGGGTGCAAACCTCGCAGAAATGACCAATCTTGGTATTAGAGTACCTTACGGTTTTACAATTACTACTGAGGCTTGTACCAGATTTTACAAAGAAGATAAGAAACTTTGGGAAGATTTAAACAAAGAAGTTAGTGAACACATCAAAGACTTGGAAAAAGCAAACAACAAAACCTTTGGCTCAACAGAAGATCCACTCCTTGTTTCAGTTAGATCAGGAGCTCCTATCTCCATGCCTGGTATGATGGATACTATCCTAAATCTTGGCCTTAACGATGATGCTGTAATAGGGCTTGCTAAGAAGACTGATAACGAAAGATTTGCCTATGATTCTTATAGACGTTTCATCCAAATGTTTTCTGACGTTGCTATGGAACTTGATAAAAATAATTTTGAAAAACTTCTTACAGCTAAAAAAGAAGCTAAGGGCGTTAAGCTTGATACAGAACTTGATGCAAATGACCTAAAAGAACTTGTTGAAGAATATAAGGCAAAATATAAAGAGCTAATGGGAGTTGACTTCCCTCAAGAACCTAGAAAACAACTTGATCTTGCAATCGCAGCTGTATTTAGATCTTGGGGTAATGAAAGAGCAATCCTATATAGAAAGCTAAACGATATAGACGATGCAATGGGTACTGCAGTTAACGTTCAATCAATGGTATTTGGTAATATGGGAGATACTTCAGGAACTGGTGTAGCCTTTTCTAGAAACCCTGCTACAGGTGAGAATAAACTATTTGGTGAATACCTAATCAATGCCCAAGGTGAAGACGTTGTTGCAGGTGTAAGGACTCCTCAAGAAATCCAAACCCTAGCTGATGCTATGCCAGAAGTATATAAGGAATTCTTCGATACATCAGAAAAACTTGAAGCTCATTACAAAGATATGCAAGATATGGAATTTACTATCCAAGATGGTAAACTCTTCCTCCTTCAAACTAGAAATGGTAAGAGAACTGCCCAAGCTGCAGTACAAGTTGCAGTAGATTTAGTTAAGGAAGGCCTAATAGATGAGAAAGAAGCTGTACTAAGAGTTAATCCAAAAGACTTAGACGGTCTTCTCCACCCTACTTTTACAAAAGAAGCTGTAGAAAATAATAAGGCTGTAGCAAAGGGACTTGCTGCATCTCCTGGAGCTGCTGTTGGTAAGATAGCTTTCTCTGCCAAAGAAGCTGCAAAAAGAGCTGGTGAAGGCGAAGCAGTAATACTTGTTCGTGAAGAAACTTCCCCAGAAGACCTTGAGGGTATGGTAACAGCTAAGGGTATCCTAACAGCTCGTGGAGGAATGACAAGCCATGCTGCCGTAGTTGCAAGAGGTATGGGTAAATGCTGTGTTGCAGGTGCAGGTGAGCTTCACGTAGATGAATATGAACATACAGTAAGAATCGGTAATTTAGTCCTAACTGGTGAAGATGTCATCTCCATTGACGGATCAACAGGGGCAATATATGCTGGCGGTCTTGAAACTCAACCACCACAATTGCACGGTGCTTTCGGTACTTTTATGAGTTGGGTTGACAAATTTAGAGATATGAAGGTTAGAACAAACGCTGATACACCAAGGGATGTAGAGCATGCCCTAGATTTTGGTGCAGAAGGAATTGGTTTATGTAGAACTGAGCATATGTTCTTTAAAGAAGATAGAATCTTCCAAGTAAGAAAGATGATCCTAGCAAGCGATCTTGAAACTAGAGAATCTGCCCTAGAGAAAATTCTTCCTATGCAAGAAGATGACTTCTATCAAATTTACTCACTTATGAAAGAAAGACCAGTTACAGTTAGACTTCTTGACCCACCTCTTCACGAATTCCTTCCAAAGGGTGAAAATGAAATAAAAGATCTCGCCCTTGAATTAAATATCCAACCAGCAAGAGTTAAGGAAAGAATAGCAGAACTTCAAGAAGTAAACCCAATGCTTGGTTTCAGAGGCCTAAGACTTGCAATCATCTATCCAGAAATAGCTAGGATGCAAGCTCGTGCAATAATCCAAGCTGCTATCCACTGCCATGAAGACGGAATTAATGTTGTTCCAGAAATCATGATTCCACTATCAAGCGATGTTGTGGAACTTTCAAGAGTAAAAGAAACTGTAAAAGAAGAAATAGAAAAAGTATTTGAAGAAAAAGGAAAGAAAATCGACTACCTATTAGGTACTATGATAGAAATTCCTAGAGCTGCAATAACAGCAGACGAAATCGCAGAAGTAACAGACTTCTTCAGCTTCGGTACAAATGACCTTACACAAATGACCTTTGGTCTATCAAGAGATGACGCAGGCAAGTTCTTGCCAGCCTATATTGATAAAGACATCTTCCAAAAAGATCCTTTCCAAGTTCTCGACCAAAAGGGTGTAGGCTTCCTAGTAGAACATGCCGTTAAAAATGGAAGAAAGGCAAATCCAAAACTTCATGTTGGTATCTGTGGTGAACACGGTGGTGAACCAAGCACAGTAAAATACCTATATGGTGTAGGTCTTGACTATGTTTCATGTTCTCCTTACAGAGTTCCAATTGCAAAACTTGCAGCAGCTCAAGCTTCAATTGAAAACCCAAGAAATAAATAATATATAAGCTTAGACCTGGGCTAAAGCCTGGGTCTATTTTTATAGATAAAATTTCTCATAAAAATGTTCATGTCATCTAAACTTCACTTATCATTGCCAATATTCCCCTTTAGATTTTATTGCTGCACAGTAAATAAATGTTTATTAACTATCCTAGCTGGGTAAAATAAAGAAGGTAATGATAGAAAATAAAGGAGTTACTAATGAGTATTAAAGATAGATACGAATTATATATAAATGGAGAATGGGTAAAACCAACATCAGGCGAGTATCTTGATGCCATTAACCCAGCTAACGGAGAAAAAATCTCAGAGTTTGCTACAGCAAATAATGAAGATGTAGATAAGGCTATTGAAGCTGCCAGATTATGTTTTGAAGGCGAATATGGATCATGGTCTAAGGAAGAAAGAGCCAAGCTTTTATTCAATTTAGCAGATAGGATTGAAGAAAATCTTGATTATCTAGCAGAAATTGAAAGTATGGATAATGGTAAGGCTATTAGAGAAACAAAGACTGTTGACCTTCCTTGGGTAGTAGATCACTTTAGGTATTTCGCTTCTTTGATAAGATGTGATGAGGATGAGATTTCAAAACTCCAAGGAAGATTTATTTCAATTAGAAAAAGAGAGCCTCTTGGGGTTGTAGGTCAAATGATTCCTTGGAACTTCCCTCTCCTAATGGCAGCTTGGAAACTGGCTCCAGCCATAGCTGGTGGAAACACCATTGTCATCTCCCCTTCATCAAACACATCTATAGGACTTTTGGAGATGATTAGAATAATTGAAGACCTTCTTCCAAAGGGCCTTATCAATGTAGTAAGTGGTAAGGGTTCAAAAACTGGAGAATACCTCCAACATCACAAGGGCTTAGATAAGCTTGCCTTTACAGGCTCAACTAGTGTAGGTCGCCATATAGGTATTTCTGCCGCAGAAAATCTCATCCCTTCTACCCTAGAGCTAGGTGGCAAGTCTGCTCACATTATCTTTGATGATTGTGATATCGAAAAGGCCCTAGAGGGTGCCCAAGTTGGTATTTTATTTAACCAAGGTGAGGTTTGCTCAGCAGGTTCAAGGCTTTTCATCCAAGAAAGTATCTATGATGAATTTGTAGACAAGTTAGTAAAAGCTTTCGAGAAGGTAAAAGTCGGAGATCCCCTTGACCCATCAACACAAATGGGAGCTTTAAGAGATGAAAAAAGAATTCCTGTAATTCAATCCTTCGTAGATAAGGCTGTTGAAGCTGGCGGAAAAATCCTAACTGGAGGCAAAAGGCTTACAGAAAATGGCCTTGATAAGGGTGCCTTCTATGCTCCTACAATCCTTGCTGATGTTTCCGAAGATAACGAAGCCTACAAAGAAGAAATTTTTGGACCAGTTGTTATAATAAAGAAATTTAAGGATGAAGATGATGTAATAAGAATGGCAAATGACTCCCACTACGGTCTAGGCGGAGGAATTTATTCTAATGATATGTATAGGATAATGAAAGTCTCAAACGCTCTTCAAACAGGAAGGATTTGGGTTAACACATACAACCAATTCCCAGCAGGTGCCCCATTCGGTGGCTATAAGGATTCTGGTATAGGTAGGGAAACTGATAAACTAGCCCTTGACGCTTATAGTCAAGTTAAAAATATAATAATAGACTCTTCAAAAGATAAGTTAGGTTTTTATTAAAATGAAAGCTCTAAGCAAAAATAGCTAGCGGCACGAAGCTGCTAGCTATTTTGAATTAAAACTTATTTTTAGAAAGAAACCTTAAATATCAAGGCAATCAAGCATAGAATTATTGCTATTGGTGTGTAGATGTATTTTCCTACCTTATACCAATTATCTCCATATTTTTTGCTTGCGCCAAGGTTAATTTCTCCTACGAGCTTATCTTTTGCCAAGATGTAAAACCAAGTTACAGCTCCTATAGATGCTCCTATTGGGATGATGTATATTGAAATGATGTCCATAAATGGACCCCATTGACTAATCATTTCCATATTTACCCCAATACCAAATACAAATATTCCAATTACAATCAAGGCGATATTTCTCTTAATCTTTGGGTATCTGTACATTAATGACTCTGCTACAACCTCAAACATATTTTGAAGTGATGAGATACCTGCAAGGATTACTGCTAAGTATAAAATAATAGCAAAAAGTCTACCCAAGAACATATCTTGTAAGATTTTTGGCAAGACTTGAAATAAGAGTCCAGGACCACCTGCTTGATCCATTTTGTAAACCATTATAGCTGGAATTATAACACATGAAGCAAGTAGGGCTGCTATTGTATCGAGTAAACCTGTTGTCTTTGATGAAGATACAATATCCTCATCTTTGTTTAGGTAGGCCCCACAAACTATCATTCCTGATCCTGTTACAGAAAGAGAGAAAAAGGCTTGACCCATAGCTTGAACAACAGTGTTTATATTCAAGGCTTGGCTATCAAATCTAAACATGTACTTGTAACCTTCCAAGGAACCTTCAAGACTAAGTATCTTTATAGCTAGGACTACAAAAAGTATAAAGAATGTTGGCATCATAAATTTGTTAGACTTCTCGATTGTGCTTGCCCCACCTATACAAGTTATTAAAGTTATAGCTATTACAAAAAAGTGGAAGAATACAACCGAGTATGATTTTTGGGAAAAGCTATCAAACCATGTGCTTGTATCCGCAAGCATCAACTCTCCAGTAAGTGAATCGAAAAGAGCCTTGCATACATAAGAAACTATTACAGCATAGCCAACTGCTATTAGCAAAGATCCCAAAAGAGGAATAAAGCCTATGTATTTTCCTATAACTGTATCTTTATTTTTACTCTTAAATGATTTATAGTAGGCCCCAAGGGTTCCAGTACCAGCAAGCCTACCAACAGCAAACTCACTAGATAGACCCACATAAGAAAATATTACTATAAAGACCAAATATGATAGTAAAAATACTAGTCCACCTTGTTGGAACTTGTATGGAAAGCCCCAGACGTTCGCCATACCGACAGCAGAACCAACTGCCGTCAAAATAAAACCAATTTTCGAATTAAATTTATTCATAATTACTCCTTGAGCTTTAAAAAGTTTGTCGCTTTAAAGCATGTTAGTATTATATCGCAAACTTTAAATAAGTAAAGTCTTTATTAAAAAAATTTTTATAAGTTTTTTTCCAAAAGCTAGCTAAAGCTTCTAATCAAGCCACCTTATACTTTTTTTATTTACCCAGATTTAAGATTTTATATAAAAAACGCTCTTGCAGAATTTTAAATAGCATCGTCCATCATTTAAAGATTCTCTTTGGAAATTTTAGCTCTCCTTGCCGTTTGCTATGGCCAGCGACCTATTATTCTTCCGTAGAGTTTTCTAATGATATCATATGATTTATTCATTCTGCAAAAGCAACTTATTGTTATAAATTCACTTACATGATTATAGTCAAGATACAAATGACAACTACTAGTGGAGTATAGAGATATTTTCCGATTTTATACCAAACTTCTCCATACTTTTTGCTAGCTCCTGAGTTTACTTCATCTATTAGGGCCTTTTTGTCTAAGATATAAAACCAAGTAATAGCACCAATCATAGCTCCTATAGGGATAATGTAGATTGATATTATGTCCATGAATGGACCCCAATCGCTAATTTTTTCCATATTTACCCCTACTAGAAAGACGAGGCTTGCTATAGAAAATAGGACTACTTTTCTATCAAGTTTTTTAAATACATAAGTAAGGGATTCTACTACTACTTCAAACATTATTTGTAGGGATGAGATACCTGCAAATAAAACTGCTAGATATAATATTATGGCAAAAAGCCTTCCGCCTTCAATGTTTTGTAGGATAGTTGGCAAGACTTGGAAAAGTAGGCCAGGGCCACCAGCTTGATCCATAGAGAATACTATTATTGATGGTATCATTACGAAGGCTGCAACTAGGGCTGCTATGGTATCTAGAAGGCCTGTCATTTTTGATGAATAGACTATGTCTTCTCCCTTATGAAGATAGGCCCCACAAATCATCATGGCAGAACCTGTTATAGATAGGGAGAAGAAGGCTTGGCCCATAGCAGATACTACATTTCCTATATTAATCTTACTATTATCAATTCTAAACATATATTTATAACCTTCTAGGGCATTTGGAAGGGTTAGGATTTTAATAGCTATTACTATAAAGAGGATAAAGAAGGCTGGCATCATAAATTTGCTTGATTTTTCTAGCGTCTTAGCTGAACCTAGGCAATTTATGAGTGTAAAAATAATTACTAAAAGATGAAATGGCCAGATAGAATATGCTCTTTCAGATAAATTCTTATACCATATATTTACATCACTTGTCATTAGGCTTCCTGTTACGGAGTCAAAGAGGGCCTTAAATATATAGGCAACTACAACTGCATAGCCTATGGTAAGGAGGACTAAGCCTATTAGGGGAAGGATTGATATGGCCCTTCCTAATTTGGGATTCTTGCCTGATGAGGCGAAGGCTTTCTCGTAAGAGCCGATTGTGCCTGCTTCGGCGATTCTTCCTATGGCAAACTCGCTAGTAAGGCCTACATAGGAAAAGAGTGCTATAAAGAATATGTAGACTATTAAGAAAAACAGTCCTCCTTCTTGAAGCTTATAGGGAAAGCCCCATACGTTGGCCATACCTACAGCTGATCCTACTGCTGTAAGAATAAAGCCAAGCCTTGAATTAAATTTGTTCATTATTATTCCTTTCTCAAAAAACAGGCTAGTTTATGGAAATTTAAACTAGCCCCCTTTTTTATTTATATTTTTCTTCTAAAAATTTGATTAGATCTTTATCTTCAAAGTAGTTGATGCCCATGGCTTTCTTTACTTCTTCGATTTTTGATCTTCCTTTTTCTCTAGCTTTCTTTGTTCCTTCTTCAAGGATTTTAAAAACTGAGTCTAAGTCTTTTTCGTATTGAGCACGCCTTTGTCTAATTGGCTCAAGTTCATCTTCTAGGACTTTGATTAAGAACTTTTTGCATTTAACATCTCCAAGTCCACCCCTCTTGTAGTGGGCTTTTAGGGCATCAAGATTTTCATATTCTGGAAGAAATCTTTCAAAATGCGAATCTTTAGCAAAGACATCTAGATAGGTAAATACAATATTTCCTTCTATCTTTCCTGGGTCATCTATATTTATATGATCAGGGTCTGTGTACATACTCATTACTTTTTTCTTTAGAGTTTTTTTATCATCAGCAAGATAGATAGCATTACCCAAGGACTTACTCATCTTAGCTGCCCCATCTATACCTGGCATACGTCTTGCTATTTTTTCTTCAGGAAGGACTGCTTTTGGCTCGATGAAGGTTTCACCATAGATATTATTAAAGCTTCTAGCAATCTCCCTTGCCTGTTCAAGCATTGGTTCTTGGTCTTCTCCAACTGGAACAATATTTGCATCAAAAAGCAAAATGTCGGCAGCTTGACTAACAGGGTAGATTATAAAGCCTGCTGGAAGTGAGGTTTCAAAATTCCTTAATTTAATTTCTGCTTTTACAGTTGGATTTCTTTCGAGTCTTGATAGACTAACAAGATTTAGAAAATAAAAAGTAAGCTCAGTTAGCTCTTCGACTTGAGATTGAACAAAAAAAGTTACCTTGTTAGGATCAAGACCCACACTTAGATAGTCTAGGGCTACTTCAATAAGATTTTCTCTGATTTTTCCTGGATTATCAAAATTATCAGTTAAGGCTTGGCTATCAGCAATCATAACATACATCCTGTCATAATTAGCTTCTTCCTGCATCCTTACCCTATTTCTTAGGCTTCCAACATAATGGCCTAGGTGAAGTCTACCAGTTGGCCTATCACCTGTAAGAATTATATCTTTCAAAATTTCCTCCTTATTCAAAAAAGGGGAAGGAGTAACCTTCCACCTAATTATTCTTACTTGCAAGGTAGGCATCAATGAAGCCTTGAAGGTCGCCATCCATTACAGCCTCAACATTTCCCATCTCGTAGTTGGTCCTGTGGTCTTTAACCATAGTATAGGGTTGAAAAACATATGATCTAATCTGGCTACCCCAAGCGATCTGAGAATACTTACCTTGGATATCTTCTATTTTTTCTCTTTGCTCTTCTTCTTTGATTTGGACAAGCTTACTCATGAGAAGATTCATAGCTGTTTGCTTGTTTTGTATTTGACTTCTTTCTGCTTGGCTTGTGGCAACTACCCCTGTTGGGATGTGGGTTATTCTTACAGCGGAGTCAGTCTTATTGACGTGTTGTCCCCCTGCTCCACTTGCCCTGTAGGTATCAATTCTCAAGTCAGATGGATCTATATCAATTTCTAAATTATCATCTAATTCTGGAAAGACATCTACTGATGCGAAGGAAGTATGTCTTCTGGATTGACTATCAAAAGGTGAGATTCTTACAAGTCTATGAACCCCCTTTTCGCCCTTTAGATAACCATAGGCATAAGGGCCTTTCACATGCAAGGTAGCAGATTTGATACCTCCCGCCTCCTCATTGTTAAGGTCCTTTAACTCATACTTGTAGCCGACATTATCGAAATATCTTTTATACATCCTAAAGAGCATATCAGCCCAATCAGTAGCTTCGAGTCCACCTGCCCCTGCATTTATTGAGATATAACAATTGTTTTTGTCATACTCTCCACTTAGCTGAGTTTTAAGTTTCATCTTATCAGCTAGTTTATATAAAGCCTCTAGGGACTCTTCTACAGCATTAACAGTATCCTCTTCCTTATTATCGCTAAGCTCAACAAGGTCAAGCAAGTCTACATTATCCCTAATACCTTCTTCTAGCTTTTTGTATTCATTTAGGTCTTCCTTTTTTAAGGAAAGATCTGCCATGATTTGCGAAGCCTTGTCCGAATCGTTCCAGAAGTCAGGACTTTGTGACTTCTTTTCCAATTCTCCAATCTCTTTTTCTAGACTAGCTGGGTCAAAGAGAATCTCCGATTAATTTTAGTTTTTGAGATAGGTCTTCAATCTCAGACCTTAGTTCAAATAATTCTTTCATCTTAATTCTTTACATTAGTTTTTTTAGCTTCACGTTCAAGTCTTCTACGTTCTGCTCTATTAAGTCCTTCCAAGTTCTCATCACTTTTATCATCATTTATATCTTCAAGGTGTTCTTCACTTGGTTTTAGGACTTGTTTTCTTTCAATATTTTGTCTAATTTCAACACTTAGCATGTATTTAACAGTATCTTCTTGGATAGATCTTGTCATATCTTCATACATATCGAAACCTTCGTTAGTGTAAGCCCTAACTGGGTCTTCTTGGCCCATAGCTCTAACGCCGATTTCCTTTCTCATTTGATCCATGGCATCAATATGATCCATCCATTTTTGATCTATTACCCTAAGTAGGATTACTCTTTCTACTTCTCTCATATTATCAGGGCCAAAGCTTGATTCCTTATCTTCATATTTAGCAAGAGTTGCATCTGTAATATAATCAATCAAGTCTTGTTGGCTATAGGAGTTGATATTTTCGAAGTGAAGGCTAGCTACAGGAATAGCAAGACCGTGAAGGTAGTTTAGTAGGGCTGTCATCTCCCAGTTTTCTGGTTTAACTTCTGGGTTGGTGAAAGTATAAACTGCATTAGCTATAACATCCTTAATCATAGCTATAATAGTTTCTTTCATGTTTTGACCATAAAGAACTTCTTTTCTCTCGTTGTAGATGATAGTTCTTTGTTTATTCATAACATCATCGTATTGGAGGACTCTTTTTCTTGTAGCGAAGTTGTTAGCTTCTACCCTTGTTTGAGCACGTTCCACAGACTTTGTAACGAGTCTTGAAACTATTGGTTCATTTTCGTCGTAGTTATATTTTTCTACAAACTTAGCTACTGCTTCACCACCATTAAGTCTGATTAGGTCATCTTCTAGAGAAATGAAGAATCTTGACTTACCTGGGTCTCCTTGACGACCTGAACGACCCCTCAACTGATTGTCTATACGACGTGATTCGTGTCTTTCAGATCCTATGATATATAGACCACCAACAGCCTTTACTTTCTCAGCTTCAGCCTTAATTTCTGGTCTGTATATATCCTTATAGTGTCTATATTTCTTACGAGCATCGAGTACTTCTTGATCACTTGTTTCAGCAAAAGAATCTACTTGTTCAAGAACCTCTTCGCTTACTCCTTCTCTTTTTAGTCTTGACATAGCCATGTGGTCTACGTTACCACCTAACATGATATCAGTACCACGACCTGCCATGTTGGTTGCTATAGTAACTTGGTTAAGTCTACCAGCTTGGGCAACAATATCTGCTTCTCTTTCGTGGTTCTTAGCATTTAGGACTGTATGAGTTATGCCAGCCTTTTTTAGCTCAGCTGATAATCTCTCACTAGCCTCGATTGAAATAGTACCTACAAGGATTGGTTGACCTGTAGCGTGAACCCTATTAATCTCATCTATGATTGCATTAAATTTACCACGTTCATTGATGTAAACATAGTCCACATCGTCTTTTCTTTGAACAGGTCTATTAGTTGGAATTTCTACAACGTCAAGCTTATAAATTTCGCTAAACTCATCTTCTTCAGTCTTTGCAGTACCAGTCATACCTGAAAGCTTATCATACATTCTAAAATAGTTTTGGAAGGTAATAGTAGCAAGAGTCTTACTTTCCGCCTTAACTTCAACCCCTTCTTTAGCTTCAATAGCTTGGTGAAGACCATCAGAAAATCTCCTACCTTGCATGATACGACCTGTAAACTCATCTACAATTTCAACTTCACCGTGGTTAACTACATAATCAATATCCCTTGTCATAGTAGTATTTGCCTTTAGGGCGTTGTTGATATAGTGGGCTAACTCTATGTTATCTGTATCTGAAAGGTTATCTATGCCAAAGAACTTCTCTGCCTTGGCTGTACCCTTTTCAGTTAAGTTTGATGTCTTTCTCTTTTCATCTACAAGGAAGTCTACATCTTCTACCTTAAACTCCCTATCGAAAGGATCTATATCAGCATCTTCGTTAGGATCAAGGATTCTTCCCTCTAGAGTTTGGATAAACTCATTGGCCTTAACATAAGTATCTGTAGACTCATCCCCTTGGCCAGAAATAATAAGAGGAGTTCTAGCTTCATCTATAAGGATAGAGTCAACCTCATCTACTATAGCATAGTGGAGATCTCTTTGTACCATATCATCCTTGTAGGTAACCATATTATCTCTTAGATAGTCAAAACCAAATTGGTTGTTTGTACCATATGTGATATCTGCTTGGTAATTTTTCTTTCTTTCACTATTGGTTAAACCATAAATAATACAACCAACGCTTAGGCCTAAGAAAGTATGTACCTTACCCATCCACTCTTGGTCACGCTTAGCTAGGTAGTCGTTAACAGTAACAACGTGTACTCCCCTACCAGTAAGGGCGTTTAAGTAAGCAGGTAGGGTTGCTACCAAGGTCTTACCTTCACCAGTCTTCATCTCTGCAATTTGTCCATTATGGAGAACAATACCACCAAGAAGTTGGACTGGATAATGCTTCATACCCAAAACCCTAAAACTTGCTTCTCTTACAACAGCAAAGGCTTCAACAAGGAGGTCATCAACTGTTTCACCTTGAGCTAATCTTTGTTTAAATTCACTTGTTTTTCCTTGTAACTGAATATCTGTCAGTTCTTGCATTTTCTCATCTAGGGCAAGAATTTGATCAACTAATTTCATATTTTGAT
Organism: Anaerococcus tetradius; assembly: GCF_947087635.1. NCBI lineage: Bacteria > Bacillati > Bacillota > Tissierellia > Tissierellales > Peptoniphilaceae > Anaerococcus > Anaerococcus tetradius. The sequence continues at coordinate 10,169 of NZ_CAMUDP010000010.1, read as the reverse complement.
CGATTTCTTTTTGACTAAATGACTTAAAAAAATTAAATAATGCCAAATTATTCACTCTCCAATTCTTCCCAAGAAAGCAAAATAAGTAGCTTCCTATAGGTTTTTCATATATATCTTAAAGCATAATTTCAATTTTGTAAAATATATTCTTTATACTTCAAATATTCGCTCTTACTACTATACCAGTTAATTTTCATAAAAAAATATCTATTTGATAATTTTAACACTTTTATCTCATAAAAATTAAAAATTCTCTGCTACTAAATTTCTTAGCAAAATTGTTTTGGTAAAGTAAATATAAAAATCAAGAAAAAAGACCTAGCAAGAAAATCTTGTTAGGTCGAAATGATATAACTAATCGAGGTTAGGAATGATTTGTCCGTAGTCGCCTTTTCTTCTTCTATATACAACCCTCACTTGCATATCATCGCTATCGAGATATACAAAGAAGTTATGATCTAGTAATTCCATCTGTAGGATAGCTTCCTCAGCACTCATTGGTTTTACATTAATTTCTTTAGTTCTTACGATGTTGATTTTTTCGTCATCTTTTTTGTCATCATAAGCTTCGAAATTATCAAACTTAATGCTTGCTCCACTTTGTCTACCCTTCATTAGCTTGGTCTTATTTTTCATTACTTGTCTAACAAGACCATCGATATTCTTATCAATAGCTGTTTGGTAGCTATTATCACTTGTTTCAGATCTTAGGATTCTGCCACCATCAAGAACTGCTGTAGTTTCTACTACGAAGTCATTTCCTTCTTTGGCAAATCTAATATCCATCTCTTGTTGGTCATGGAAGTATTTATCTAGCCTTTCAAATTTCTTGATAGATTCATTTCTGATATCATTGGTTAGTGTAAAATTCTTGGCTATTAAATTTAATTTCATAATACCCTCCTCTTGTCTTTTTATTAATTTACCCAAAATCAATTTTAATAAACGTTTTCTTTTAATTTTTTTCAATTATCAAGTATAATAAACAAAGATGTACAAAGGAGAAAATATGAAAGATACAGAAATAAAAGATATACTTGATTACGAGTTTTTATCTAGTCTTGATATATCAAAAGATAATAAGAAATTAGTCTACAAAAAAACTAAGGCTAACTATAAAGAAAACAAATACGATACAAATTTTTGGATTTACGATTTAACAAGTAAGGAAAACTTCCAAGTAACTGATGATAATAAGGCTTCTATTTCTTGCTTCAACCAAAATTCTAAGCTCGTCTACAAGAAAGAAAGTAATGATGATGAAGACATATTTTTTGTCAAGAAAGATTCTGGCGTAAGTCAAAAATATTTTTCAATCAAAAAAGATGTTAGTATGATTAGACATCTTAGGGATGATTTATACCTAATTAAAGCCAAGGATAAGAAATCCAAAGAAGCTAAGGAAGAAGAGAAAGAAAATTCCTATTTCAAAGAAATTAACGAGCTTCCTTTTTATCTAAATGGAGTAGGCTTCATTAAAGACGAAGACTCTGCCCTATATTTTTACGATAAGGCGAAGGATAAGGTCGAATTGATTCTTAACTTAGATAAAAAAGACAGGCTAAGCTTTGTTGATATTAACGAAAACTTCGACAAGCTCTTGTTATTTAGGGCAAATTATAGTCCAAATTCAGTAATGGAGCTTAGAGAAGACCTACTTTTATATGATATCAAAAGTAAAAAACTAACTAGCCTTATCGAAAAAGAATTTTCTTTTTATACAAGTAGATTTATCGAAGATAAGATAATTTTTGTTGGAACTAATATGAAAAAAGGTGGGGTCAACGAAGATTCTTTTATTTACTCTTGTGATTTTGATGGAGCTTATAAAAAAATTAGTCCGGACGATTTTGATATGGCCTTTGGCAATTCCATAGGAACTGATGCACGTTTTGGATCTACTAAGACCTTTGCTGTTAAGGATAATAGGCTCTATTTCCTAGTTACAGAATATGAAAAAAGCAAGCTTTATTCTATAAATCTAGCTGGAGAAATAAGAGAAGAAATATCTTCAGAAGTGGAAGATTTTGCCCTTGGAACAAATGATATCTACTATTCTTCTATTTCATCAAATAGCCTTTGTGAGTTAAAAGAAAAATCAACTGGAGATATCTTAGTTGAAAATAAAATAGCTACTTGGGTATGTCCAATAGAAAGCTTTGATTTTACCTCTAATGGTGATAAGCTCGGGGGCTATGTCATCTTACCAAAAGATTTTGATGAAAATAAAAAATACCCTACTATCCTTTCAGTTCACGGTGGACCTAAGACAGAATTTTCTGATATCTTCCATCACGAACACCAAGTCCTTGCCAATGCTGGCTATATTATTATCTATACCAATCCTCATGGCTCTAGTGGACGAGGTGTAAAATTTTCTGATATAAGAGGAAAATATGGAGAAGTAGACTTTTACGATCTAATGAACTTTGCCGACCTAGCTATAGAAAAATATCCGCAAATCGATAAGGACAGGATGGCGATTTACGGAGGAAGTTATGGTGGCTTTATGACCAATTGGGCCATAGGTCACACAGATAGATTTAAGGCAGCTTGCTCTCAAAGGTCAATTTCTAACTGGCTAAGCTTTTATGGAGTAAGTGATATAGGCTACTATTTTGCCCCTGATCAGACTGGTGCTAACATGTGGGATAATCTCGAAAAAGTTTGGGAGAAATCTCCTCTCAAGCACGCAAAGAATGTAAAGACTCCAACTCTTTTTATCCATTCAGATGAGGACTACAGATGTCCACTCGAGCAGGGTATACAGATGTATGAGAGGATAAAAGAAAATGGAGTTGACACTAAAATGTATATCTTCCATGGTGAAAATCACGAGCTATCAAGATCTGGTAGGCCTAAGGGTAGAATTAAAAGGCTTACAGAGATTAAGGCTTGGTTTGATAAGTATTTGAAAGATGAAGATAAAGAAGCCTAAGACCAAGAGATTTTTATTAAATCTGTTAAATAGGGTGGTTAAGCATGATATAATGACCTACTCAGCCGCCCTATCCTTCTACCTCCTCCAAGCCTCAATCCCACTAATGATGGTTCTCGTCAGTGTCCTGTCATATTTTTTGGAGGGTAAGGAAGATTTAATAATTAATCTTTTAGAATTTCTACCAAAGACTACTAACAAGTTGATTCTTGAAGCTATTGATATCTTGATTGCTTCATCGCAATCACCAACCGTTACAACACTTACGATTTTCTTTGCCCTATTTTCTGCCACCTCAGGAGTCAATAAACTTATAAATGCTATAAACCATGCCTATGGCCTAAAGAATAACAAACAAGCTATCAAACAAAGAATAATGAGTGTTTTATTTACGATTATATTTATTAGTTTGCTTGTATTTGTCCTAATTTTTCAAGTATATAATACAAGTATTATTGGCATCTTTAATGCTCAAATAATCGAAAAATTTACCATTCACTTCAACACAAATGTACAAAAGGGCTTGGATATGATCTCTTCGCCTATTTTTAAGCTTACAAGTATAGCAATCCCATTTTTAATCATGGCTGTTGCTGTAGGTTTCTTTTATAGGTATTCCCCTTCCAATGCTTCAAATAGAATAAGTGTAAAGGAGGCCTTTTGTGGTGGGCTATTTGCGACAATTGCAAGTTTTATTGCTAGCTTCATATATTCCTACTTCACAAACAACTTCTCCAACCAATCCCTAGTATATGGGGCCTTGGCAGGTATCCTTGCCTTATTTATCTGGCTGTTGATGATATCAACTATCCTAATCCTTGGTGCTGAATGTATAGCAGCCTATAGGGAAGGCTACAAGGAAGACTATTTTGACAAAAATATAAGAAATAAAAAAAGCATAAAAGAAAAAATACTAAGAATAATTAAGAGGACCTATGATTAAAAGCGAATTTAGAAGATTCTTCCTAAATCTCCGCCGTGAGATGGATGTAGAAGAAATAGAAGAAATTTCAGATAAGATTTTTGATAAGCTAATAGAAAAAGACCTCTACAAAAAGGCTAAGACAATCTTTGTTTATGTGGCTATGGATAAAGAAATTCAAACACAGAAAATAATAGAAAAAGCCTTAGCTGATGGCAAGGAGGTCTATGTTCCCTTCATAGAAAATAGCAAGATGTTTGCCAATAGACTCCTTAATGTAGACGATCTTGAAGAAGATAAATTTTCAATCAAAACTTCCTATTCTGGTATAAATATCAAAGACCCAGATCTTACACTTACTCCTGGCCTATCCTTTGATAGAAATAAAAATAGACTTGGATATGGTGGAGGATTTTATGATAGCTTTCTCAAAAATTCCAAGACGACTAGCCTTGGTCTCTTTGCAAAAGTTTTCGAATCCAAAAATCTACCAATAGAAGATCACGACATAAAACTAGACTATATTTTGACAGAAGAAGAATTTATATAAACTAGCCCTAATTCCTTTGTGAATTAGGGGCTAGTTTTTTTATTAATTTCACAAGCTGTACAAACGTTTACATAAATTCCCACAAATGTTATAATAATTAAAAGATACTTGGGAGGTAGTTTTATGAGTGATTTAATAAAAGCTGATTTAATCATAAAAAACGCCAAAATAATTGATGTTTTTAATGCAGAAATATTTGAAGAAAATCTTGCAATAAAGGATGGAGAAATCTTGGGCTTTGGTCCCTATTATGAAAACGCTAAAGAATATTTTGATGCCCAAGGGGCCTACCTATGCCCTAGCTTAATTGATGGCCATGTCCACATAGAAAGCTCCATGCTCTCAGCAGCCGAGTTAAGTAAATACCTAACTAGTAGGGGAATCCTAACTATAATAGCTGACCCCCACGAAATTGCAAATGTCTGTGGTCTAGATGGAATGACCTACATCTTAGATGAGGCAAAAGATTTGCCTTTTAATATCTATATGATGCTAGCTTCATGTGTCCCAGCCACATCTTTTGAGACAAGCGGGGCAAAATTATTAGCTAAAGACTTGGCAAAGCTTATAGACCACGAAAATGTCCTAGGACTTGGAGAGATGATGAACTATCCAGGCCTTGTCAATCAAGATAAGGATATCTTGGATAAAATCGCCTTGGCTAAGGAAAGAAATTTAACAGCTGACGGTCATTGTCCAGGGCTAACTGGCAGAGATCTCGATATCTACATAAAATCTGGTATAGCTACAGACCACGAATGTAGAAGTCAAGAAGAGATGAAAGAAAAACTTAGAAAGGGAATGTTTATTCAAATAAGGGAAGGCTCTGCTGCCAAAGACTTCGACAATCTTATTGGAGCAGTAAACAAAAATAATCTAAATCGTTGCTTTTTCTGTACAGATGATAGGCACCCTGAGGATTTGACAAATGAAGGCTCTGTCGATAATAATGTTAGAAAAGCAATAGCCTATGGCCTTGATCCAATTGATGCTATAAAGATGGCTACAATAAACACAGCTTCTGCCTATAAGCTCGATAAACTTGGAGCCATAGCCCCTTCCTATGAGGCTAGCTTTTTCCTTTTTGATGATTTCAAGGACTTAAAATGTAAAAGCGTCTTTTACAAGGGCGAGCTTGTTTATGATAAGGGAAAATATTTCAAAAAATATGAGCAAAAATTTACAGACAAAGTCAAATCTCCTATGAGGGCTAGAAAAATCGAAGAGAAGGATTTGGATATTTATTTAGAAAATGACCAAGTTTTTGTAATAGGAATGAACAAAAATAGCCTAGTTACAGATAAATTGATTAGAAAAGTCAAAGTCCTTGATGGAAAGTTCTCTTATGCTGATGATGGAATCAAAAAAATCGTAGTCTGCGATAGGTACAGCCAAAAAACTAACATAGGTCTAGGACTTATTACAGGCTATCCAATTACTAATGGTGCTGTAGCCTCTACTATAGCCCATGACAGCCACAATATAGTTGCTATTGGCGATAATGATAGGGATTTAATACTTGCTATTAATAGGCTAATTGATATTGAAGGAGGCCTTGTAGTTAGCTCAAAGGGAGAAATTCTTGGTGATTTGAAATTAGAAATTGCAGGATTAATGTCTAGAAAATCTATAAATGAACTCAATAAGTCCTATAAAGTTTTGTATAAGCTATTAAAAAATCTCGGTCTAGATGATGGAATAGATCCTTTTATGAGCCTCGGCTTTATGGCCCTTCCAGTTATCCCCCACCTAAAAATGACTGATTTAGGGCTTTTCGACAATGATATTTTCTCTTTGATAAATATTTCATGTAAAAATTTGACAGAAAAATAAAAGCCATGTATAATGTGAAACATAGAAAATAAACTGTGAGAAGAAAAGTAGATATGAAGGACCTACACAGAGAGACTATGTTTGGTGAAAATAGTTTAGGAAGTTTATATTGAAAATGGCCTTTGAGTTTCTTATCCGATATTTAAGATAAGACGGTCTCGCCCGTTATAGCGATAGGGTATGTTTGTACCCGATGAGTTATTAATTGTGAGATTAATATAAAATTTAGGTGGTAACACGAGCTTTAGCTTCGTCCTTTATTGGACGGGGCTTTTTTTGATTTCACCTATGAGGATATACATAGTTAAATTTTCTATTGGCGCCAATTATTAATAGAATGTTTCGAGAAAAAAAATAATAAAAAGAGGTAATAATATGTCAAAAAGATTTTTAACTGTTGGATCACTACTAAGAAATGAAGATTTACTAAAATACAAAAGAGAAATAGAAAAAAGAGAAGATATCACTTATCCTTTCTACGAAGATTTAGAAGGTTACAAAAAATGTGAAGATGAAGCGGTAAAAGACGTTGTTGAAAAACAACTAGCCCATGGCCTTGTTCAAGTAACTGATGGATAATATTCTAAATCCCTCTGGCATCTTGACTTTCTTTGGGGACTTGATGGGGTTGAAAGATTTATAAAAGATTCAGGCTACTTCTTTGAAGATAAGGATGGCTGCCACAAGTACGAAACAAGACGTGATATAGGTATCAGACTTGTTGGTAAACTTTCCGGCAAAAACCATGAATTTATCAACCACTTTAGAAGACTTAAAGAAATAGTAGCAGGAAGAAGCGAAGTAAAACAATGTATCCCTTCCCCTGCTCACATCTACGGAGAACTTGTTAACTTCGGTTTCGTAAAAGATTCTAGTTATTACAGGTCAAACGAAGATTTCTGCACAGATCTTATCAATGCCTACAAGGAATTTTTGGACGATTTCAAAGCTATAGGTGGTGAAATAATACAATTTGATGATTGCTTGTGGGAACAATTTGCCGATGAAGCTGACAATAGCCAATTTGATGGCGAAAGCAAGGAAGATCTCAAAGACATCAAACTAGCTGAAAAATATATAGCAATAAACAATGAAGTTATTGATTACGGACATGAACTTGGCCTTCTAGTTTACACCCACAACTGTAGGGGTAATTACGCATCAAGATTTTTCGGAGCTGGAACTTATGATTCCATAGCCAACCTCTTCCTCAAAAATCAACACTACGATAGGTTCTATCTTGAATGGGATGACGAAAGAGCTGGCTCACTAAAGGCTCTCGAAGTATTTAAAGATAGAGATAAGGTAGAAATCGTCCTAGGTCTTCTATCAAGTAAGACAAATAGCCTTGATGATGAAGAAAGAACCCTTGACCTCCTAAATAAAGCAAGTGAGATTATAGACAAAAACAGACTCTACCTATCCCACCAATGTGGTTTTGCCTCATGCGATTGCGGAAATGAACTTAGCCAAGAAGAAGAATGGGCAAAAATTGACCAAGGACAAAGACTCGCTGAAGAATTCTGGGGCGAATAATGTCTACCAACACAAATCTATTAGCTGAACTTAAAAAAGGAAAATCCATCTGCCTAAGTCACACAGTAACAAGTGATATTCCCCACTTTGAAGCTTTTAAAAAACTTGAAATAAAAAACATAGCTACAATAGATAAAGATGGCTTCTGGGGAAATGAAATTACAATCGGTAGTCAATACGGCACGCATATAGATGCACCAAATCATTTTGCTAAAAATACAAGAACACTCCTAGATATACCATTTTTTGAAAGATGTCTTCCCCTATATGTGATTGACATAAGCGATAAAGTAAAAATAAATCCTGACTATGAACTTAGCGTAGATGATATACTAAAATTTGAAGATGAGTACGGACTAATATCAGAAAACTCATTCGTAGCACTAAGAAGCGACTGGTCAACAAAATTTGATGACGAAAAAGCTTTCATTAATAAAGATGAAAATGGTATAGAACACACACCAGGCTGGTCATTAGAAGCCCTAAAATTCCTAAACGAAGAAAGAAAAATAACTGCCATAGGTCATGAAACATTAAACACTGACTCAGGTTTGAGTTTTTATAAAAACAAAGCATTAGAAGCCGAATACTACTGGTTAAGCCAAAATAAGTATCAGATTGAAGTCCTAAACAATCTCGATAAACTCCCAGCAAGTGGATCAATAATCATAATCGCCTATCCACAAATAGATAAAATCTCAGGATTCGGTGTAGAAGTAAACGCATTATACTAAAATAAATCTCTCCTATATTATACAAAAGTAAAAGCTTAGCTAATCGTCAGCTAAGCTTTTTGCTTATTAAGATTGCAAATAATCTTGCATATACAAGTTAATGCTAATCTTATAATTGCCTTTTTATACATAAGTTTTTGTAAATTCTATACTTCGTAAATTATCGGATTCATTTTTATAGCTTCTTACGAAGAGTTTATCTCATTATTTAAAGCTAAAACTCGAGCATATTTAGCCCGAGTTTTAATGCCTACAATTATGAAATTGATCTTGTAAATTATTTATTTTTTCTTTTCTTGCTTACAAATAGACCACTTGTAGCTGCCACTAGGCTTGCTAGTACTCCTCCTAAAGACTCGACACCTGTCTTTACATTCTTAGACTTATTTGCATCTTCTTTTTTCTTATCTTTAGATGGTACATTTGGTACTTGTACCCCACTAGCCTTCTTAACAAGTTTAGAAGCTTGGATAGTTGTCTTTGAACCATCTTTGTTGATTACTCTTGCATTACCCTTTTCATCAACAAGGACATCCTTAATGCTTGGATTTGCTTTCTTTATTTTATCAGCAATCTCAGCTCTTTCTTCTTTTGTTAGCTTGTCAGGGTCTTTAACCTCAGTTACTTCAGGAAGCTTAACTTCGTAAGTTCCTTCTCCACTAGGACTAGCTTTACTATCTTTACCATTTAGGTCTTCTTCTGCTTTTTCTAGGCTAGCTTTTGCTTTGTCTACTTCTTCTTGACTTGCATCTTTTTTAGCTAGGACTTTCTTAGCTTCATCAAGTGCTTTCTCATAAGCTGATTTTTTGTCTGGATCTGCTTTTTTGTATTTTGCAGAATCCTTTGTTGAGCCTTCCTTATCTGCTTCTTTTTGGAGGGCTGTTTTGTCTACAACTTTACTTGGAATTTCTTCTCCATTTAGCTCTTCTTCTGCTTTTTCTAGGCTAGCTTTTGCTTTGTCTACTTCTTCTTGACTTGCATCTTTTTTAGCTAGGACTTTCTTAGCTTCATCAAGTGCTTTCTCATAAGCTGATTTTTTGTCTGGATCTGCTTTTTTGTATTTTGCAGAATCCTTTGTTGAGCCTTCCTTATCTGCTTCTTTTTGGAGGGCTGTTTTGTCTGTTTCTTTGCCGTCTAGAGCCTTAGCTGCTTCTTGTAGTTTTGCTAGCGCTTCATCTACTTCTTTTTGACTTGAACCTTGATTTGATAGAACTTTCTTTGCTTCCTCTAGGGCTTTGTCGTATGCTGATTGTTTTTCTTTATCTGCATTTTTGTATTTATGGTCAGCTTTTGTTGCTTGTTCTTTGCCTGCTTCGGCTTGTAGTTTTGACTTGTCTGTTTCTTTGCCGTCTAGAGCCTTAGCTGCTTCTTGTAGTTTTGCTAGTGCTTCATCTACTTCTTTTTGACTTGAACCTTGATTTGATAGAACTTTCTTTGCTTCCTCTAGGGCTTTGTCGTATGCTGATTGTTTTTCTTTATCTGCATTTTTGTATTTATGGTCAGCTTTTGTTGCTTGTTCTTTGCCTGCTTCGGCTTGTAGTTTTGACTTGTCTGTTTCTTTGCCGTCTAGAGCCTTAGCTGCTTCTTGTAGTTTTGCTAGTGCTTCATCTACTTCTTTTTGACTTGAACCTTGATTTGATAGAACTTTCTTTGCTT